>NZ_CBABQS010000141.1:0-5354 GCF_964672035.1 Arcicella sp. | reverse complement strand
AAAATAGAGATTCATCTGTATTCATTGGCCGCCATTACAACCTCTTTGGGTATTTTGATTGATAATACTATTGTGATGATTGACCATTATCGCAGATACAAAAATCTAAACGTTTTCATGGCGTTATTAGGGGCAACCCTCACAACCATTGCTGGGCTAACGGTTATTTGGTTTCTACCAGAAGAAACAAAATTAGACCTATTGGACTTTGCCGTAGTGATGATTATTGTCTTGGGAATTTCCTTAATTGTTGCTCTGTTTTTTGTTCCTGCTTTGATAGAAAGAATAGATATGTTACCTGATAATCAAGAGATTAAACACAGAAAAAAGCTAAGAAGAATATCCAAACTGAGTAGAATTTATACAAAAATAACCCTATTCTTTTTGCGTTATCGTAATACATCTTTCCTTCTAATGTTCCTTGCTTTCGGCTTCCCCGTCTTTATGTTACCTAATCGTTTGGAAGATACAAACCCTTTGGCAAAGTATTATAATCCAAGTATCGGGAGCGAATATTATCAAGAAAACATCCAACCGACTATCAATAAGGTGTTTGGAGGGAGTTTAAGATTATTTGTAAACTATGTTTATGAAAAATCATATTACTCAAAAAATGAACGCACTTCCTTATACGTCAATGCAGGATTACCAAACCAAGCTACCATTGAGCAAATGAATGAATTGTATTTGCGAGTGGAAAGTTATTTGAGCCAATTCAAAGAAATTGACCGCTTTATTACTCGGATTTACAACGGACAAAATGGAAGTATGACCATATATTTTAAGCCAGAATATGAAAATGGTTCGTTTCCGTACATCTTAAAAAATCGGATGATTGCCCTTTCTACTGAAATGAGTGGTATCAATTGGGATATTTACGGAGTAGGTCAAGGGTTTAGTCAAAATCTGGATGAAAACAGTACGCCAACTTTCAATGTGATGATGCACGGCTACAATTATAATGAATTGGAACGCCAAGCAAATATTTTAAAAAAGCGTTTGGAAGTTCACCCAAGAATTCAAGAAGTAAATATCAATAAGAGTCAGAATTTTTGGAATAATAAAAGTCTTTATGAATTTGTATTGGAAACCGACCCGAAACATTTAGCCTTGTACGGACGAACTAATACAGAAGTGTATGAGTATTTGCAACGCCAAAATGTACGCTCACGACCAGATATTTACCAATTAATGAACGGTGAATATGAACAAATTAAAGTTGTACCAGATGAGAGTAAGAATTTTGATGTTTGGTCATTAATGAATCAGTCGGTGAAGGTGGATAAAAATGTTGTGAAACTTTCTGATTTTGCGAAGTCTGAAAAACAGAAAATTAGCCCAGAGATACATAAAGAAAACCAAGAATATCTCAGAATGATAAGTTTTGAGTATTTTGGTAGTCAGAATTTTGGGGATAAATTTTTAGATAAAACTTTAACAGAAATCAAACCAGAATTGCCATTAGGTTATACTGCCAAGAAAACAGGATATGATTGGTACAGTGAGGAAGCTAAACAACAATATTGGTTAATTGGCTTGGTGATAGTGCTGATTTATATTATCTGTGCTATCATTTTTGAGTCATTGTTGCAACCCTTAGCATTGATTATGCTGATACCGATTTCATTTATCGGAGTCTTTTTAACTTTCTACTGGTTCGATTTTAATTTCGACCAAGGGGGGTATGCTTCTTTTGTATTGCTGAGTGGCAATGTAGTTTGTGCCGCCATTTTCATTATCGCAGAATTTAATAATTTACAGAAATTGCATCCTACCGCAAAACCTTTCAAACTATACATCAAAGCCTATAATCATAAAATTATCCCTATACTGCTAACTGTTCTTTCAACGGTGGTAGGTTTAATTCCGTTTTTAATTTATGGGCAAAATGAGGTATTTTGGTTTGCCCTTGGTGCTGGTACAATTGGAGGATTAATGATGTCTTTAATAGGAATTATCTTGTATTTGCCTTTGTTTTTGAGATTTCGGTGAAAAAAGAGAGCCAAGTTTGTGGGAACTTGACTCTCTTTAATTCATTACTCCAAAGCCTTAATCATTTCCTCTTCTAATTCTTCTAATTTTCTCTTCCGTGCTTCTTCCAATTCCTGCTTCTTCTTATCTTGATGGGCAATATAAACAAGTCCCATGATAACTAATACGATTGGAATTAATAACCACCATAACCATCCAAAATTATTACTTTTACTACTTTTTTCGGCTATATAACCAAGACCATTTGTGGCGACACCTTGTGCCATTTCCATAAATGGATTTGAAACTATCTCAAACATATTATACAAGTTTTATGATGTCATTCATTATTAAAAAAATGTCTTCAATTTGATTTACTGTCCTTTGAACTGGTTGTCCATAGCTATTATTGTAAGGAACAGTTTTACCACGATATTTTGCAAAAGCACTTTTCATTAAATCGTTCTCATAAAAATTCACTTTCCCCTCTAATTGCTGAATCTGTCTCTTTTGTTGTTCTATCTTAGGAGCTAATTCTGAGGTGCTTTTAGAGCCTTGCGACTGTAACGAGTGGCGACTTGATATTACGGTATCAACATACTCACTTAATGTCATGCCTATCTGTTGTGCTTCTTGTGCCAACTGGATTTTTGTTCCTGCTTCACATTTGAAACCTAATGTTACTTTGTTTTGAGCATATTGAAGTCCCTCCAATTGTAATGCTCGACCTGTTCTTATGTCTGTCATTATATATTTCTTATTTTTATTAAAGATTATTATTTTACTATTTTTCTCTTGAATGTAAAGCGCATTTATTCAAAAAAATATCATCCGTCTCTTATTCGATTAGTCAAGTAGCATTTTACTGTTTGACTAAAAGCTCCGTTACTTTTATGAGGATGTGATGTCATTTTTTCACACCTCCTCTTAAATTAAAACCTTCGGCTTCAATCTGTTTTTTTGTTTTCTTTTTACTATCCTCAATCCATAATAATAAATCCTTCCTAAAAAAAAGAAGTTGCTTTCCTACTTTATTGAATGGGATTTGACGTGTGGATGTCAATTGATAAATAGTGGACTTCGGCTTTTTCACAAAGGCTGCCGCTTCATCAATATTGATGGGAAAATCATCTGAGTATGATGATTTTTGCGAGTGTTCCGCAAGTGCCTTGCGAACTGATTGGTCAATTAAATTTGCTAATTGCTCAGGTGTTGTTACTATTAGATCTGTCATTGTATCACCAAATGCGAGGGGTGTTTATCCCGATTGATGATGTAAATATGTAGAGGTTATTTGTAGGTGTTTATTTAATAGAGGGGGACTGCAAATATTAACAGTCCCCCTAAAAATAATTATAACTTGCTGTTAATAAGCTCTTTAAGGTTTTCCAGTACAGCTATTTTTTCTTTTTTATTTTTAGGCATCCAACTTTCATACATCAAGAATTCTTCCATTTGACTTGCAGAAAAACCAGTTAAAATTTCAATCGCACCTGCAAAAGAGGCTTTACTCATATCAGGCTTTCCCATAAAAATACAATTTAATTGAGCAAAATATGAAAATAATTTCCCTGTTTCTTCTTTCGTAAAAATAGTTCTATTATCACCTTTCCCTTTTCTTGTAGTTGGCTTAGGGATTATTATTTTTTCGACAGGTTTTCGTCCAAGTTTTTTGGAACTATCTTCTAATTTTGAGCTATCTTCCGATTGACTATCATTCAATTTACTTGTAGGTATAAGAATTCCATAAGGATTTGTTTCTAACCATTTCTTTACTAATTTAACCTGATTATTACTGAGTAAACTTCCCTCATGTTTCATCAAAAGTATTTCTAAAAACCTTCCAAAATCATCCCAATTATTCTCAAAGCTATTTGTAAGGTGATATTTTAAAAAGTCATCAATTTGTTCAATTTCAATCGTTGCTACTGCCCACGCAAAAAAGTAAATGAAATACTTTCTTTCGTCAATATCTTCTTTGTTATATGTTAATACTATCTTACTGTGTCGAAACCAATAAATATCGTATGTCCAACGATATGCCTCTTGAATATCATCATCATTTATTCTCTTTTCTTCGATTGTATGACGACTCATTTGATAGTTAATCCAAGATTTTTTTTCATCTTCTGGTGTATCAGGAGACAGAAATTTTTGAGCAAGTTTTTCGGTATTTTCTAACGTATTTTTTGCTATTTGTTCTGGGAGTTCTTTTTCAAGTACGATGGGTATTTCTTTTAACCATGTTTTTTTATCTAATTTATTATTAGGAAATGTAATATACCCCAGAGAAAAATCTTGATAACCAGTCCTTTCTTGCATACTTCTATTTACTGCACGTTCGTATAAATACACAAAATGAAAATGCCTCTCTGCATAATATTCTTCTTTTTCGATACGCTCTGTATATTTTTCATCAGTTTCTGTCATTAGCGAATGAAATTGACTATATAGCTCTTTAAAACAATTATCAGGAATATCTGCGGCTTTTCCCAAGGCTTCTTGCCAAATTGTGCTTGTGTCAATATCATACATTTGATACCAATTCATTGCTCCCATATTATTCGATTACTTTCTTGTTTAATTTTTATCTTTATAACTCATATACCAATTCAATTTCCTCACAAAAAGCCTGTGCCTTTTCCACTGTAGGAATATCAATTTTACTCAAATAAAAATCATTTTCCAGCCCCTTTAACCTATCCTTCAAATACCAAGAATCTTCATTATCATCTTGAATATATTTTCTGACAATTACTTGAATTTGATTGAAAATCTCTTCATTATTAGTGGCATAAATTTTAAAGATTCCAAAGACAAAACCTTCTAATTCTCTTCTATGAAAGTTTTTGATATTTTTACTGGTTCTGATTGCCGTTTGTAAAATTTCTTCCCAATGTTGAATACTATCTTCAAAAGGAATTTTAGCTAATGAGTCCCATTCTTTTGAATAATACGAATCAAAATAAGCATTATGGTAGCGTTTTTTAAATTCTATTAATCCTCTTATATGTCCGTTCAAGATTAACTGATTTATAGCCTTGTATCTGTTCTCTTCGCTTATTTCCTCATCACTATTCAAATATTTTTCTATTACCTCATTTACTTTGCTTAGGTACATTTTTTTGGTTGAAAGTTTTTCTAAAATATACCAATGGTCTTCTTTTATCGGAGAAAAGTCATCTAACCTGAATTCAAAATCACTTATTTCACCCTTTAATTCTAAGTAAATATTAGTATAATGTACCCCAAATTTAGGACAACCTTTCAATAAGACGGAAGTATTGCTAAATTTGATATTATGAACAAGCATAGCAAGCGTAAATTCACTCCTGAGTTCAAGTTTAAGGTCGCCCTTGAAGCACTTCAAGAGAAACAAACAT
>NZ_CBABQS010000140.1:0-5359 GCF_964672035.1 Arcicella sp. | reverse complement strand
GGGTTATTGGCTCAATTAATTTAAAATCGTCTTTGTTAAAAAATGACGTTAACCAGCTCATTAACTCCTGCGGGGTATTGCACATTTTAGGGTTAATTAAGACTTTGGGTAAATCGGTTTTAATGATGCCAATGATATACATAAGATTGCATGAAGAGGTTTAAAATGGTTTTGTAGTGTCGTATATCCACAATTTTTATTCCTTAAATTTACCATAAATTTATGAGTTGAAGAAATAAGGGTTTTGAGTTTAATTAATATTTACTTTAAAAGTAAATATTAATTAAATGATGTGTTCACTTGATTCATGCTCAATCTTTTCCCCTTTGTAGTTTTCCTTTTTGTTGCGTTCATTGAATAGGAGCATGGGAGGAAAGCATGAAAATATTGCTACTTCTTTTCTTTGAAATACAGTATCTTAACGCCCAAACGAAATTGTGATGTGAAAGTGGATAGCAGTTTTTCAACGGTTTTATGTTGGTTCGGGATGGGGCGTTGTAAGGCTTGTTCGTCCACAAAAATTAGATTGTGTCGCTCTTGAATTAATTCCCCTTTTTTATTGTACTGATTTTTAATCATGTGGCTGTTGTAAATTACATATTCTAATTCCTTATTATCCCAATACTTGAATCCTAATTCGTAGTAATGAAACCCTAATTCATAATTGGAAATTACCCATTCCATGTTGGAAAGATTCCATGCCACCGTGAACCAATAATCCGTATGCTCCTGTAAGTTTAACATTTCTGCTTTATAGGATTCAAGGATGTTTTCCCGTTCTTCGGGTTCTAAAAACGCTTCTAATACTTTTTTTATCTTCTCTTTTAATTCGGCTTTTTCATCCGCTAAATTATCAAGGTAAGTAATGAGATATTGCTCAATGTTTTCTTTGGTTGCTTTGGTATCGACAAAGTATTTATGTTTGTAATAGTAATTAAGTTCTACGGCAGGATTTCCGTAATTTACTAATTTATGGGTGCGTATATCGTATTGAGCGAAGGGTTTAAAGTCGTTCATGTACTCTTTTGAAATGTAGTGAATGTTTAAACCTTCGGGAGTTAGATTCACATTGTGAACGCCTGGCACAAGCTCCAATTTAGGCGTTTGGTCTAAACATTTTTCCAACGCTGCTTGGGTTTTCAAATACTCGACTTTATCAATGATTTTTCTGGCCATTGGAAGGTTTTTATTAATATTTACTTTAAAAGTAAATATTAATTTTGAAGGCAGCAAATTTATTTGAAAATTTACAAAAGTCTTACAAAAGGGGTTGCAACTCCCTTATTGGGCCAAAAATTACATAGCGTAGTGTAACGCTCTAAAAATCAAATATTTACAATTTCTGTTTTTGAGATTTTACAAAATGCAACTTGATGATTTTCAATTACTTGACTTTTTAGAGTCATTTTGATGAACATAGCCACCAATTGCGACTTTTCGATACCTGAGATATTGGTAAAGTGTCATTTTTGAAACTCCCATTTCGGTCGCTACTCCCTTATTGGGCCCAAAGTAAGATAGCATAGCGTAAGTCACTGAAATACAATACGTTATCTTCAAATATTTTATGAAGTTAATTTTGTAAATTATTGATTATCAATAATTTACATTTTGCTAAACTCAAATTGACATCATTAGGTTAATTTAGCTATTTTGTAGTGTTCATTACAAAATAGCTACGACTTTTATTTCTTAACCCCTTTGTAAATTTGATTATCTTTGTGGCGGAATTTTAATTAAATGCCTTTCGCTATGAATCCACAACCTCAGTATCATCCCATCGAAAATTTATCGCTTATCTCTCAGGTTATTAAAGGAAGTTTGAAGGAGACTCAGGGACTTACAAGCCTTCTCAATCAAACCAAGCACAAACCCGAAATTTTAGACGATACCATGATTAATCGGGCTATTAAACAGTATCAAGTTGGTTTAGATTTTGTGCCTATTTATCGGGAGCAACTTCGTAGGTGGCAGGAACTCAAACTTACGGATAGTCAAACTACTCAGGTTGTGGAACTTCAAAAAGATGTTGATACAATGCAGGTACTTTATTCCGATGGTTTGGCAATGTCTAAGAAAATGGCGGAGTTTACCATTGATAAAGTGATGGGTATGAGTGATATAGAATTAGCTTTAAAGGTCTTATCGGAGAGGGATTTTAAGGGTTTGTGATTCGCTTAAACTCTGTCCTAAATTAGCGTACAATTAGCACTAAATTAGCTACTTGTGGCTATTTTTTAATTTTTATCGTCTTTTGATTGGCTTAATAAAGCCCTATTTGTAAGAATTTTGCGGTTTAATTAATATTTACTTTAAAAGTAAATATTAATTAAACCGTTTTACGCCATTTATTCATCTTATCCTTTCCCTTTAAAATTGGGGATTCTTTGATAATCAGCGAGATACCTTCGGAATTCTTACAAAATTTCGATTTAGGATTCTTTCGGAATTCCTCTAAATATCACTAACTTTTCTACAAAAATTAGATTAATTTCTTGACCTTCTGAACCGTTGCCATGGCTACCCCTGCTACTTTCATGGTCGCCCGTATGCTGTTGCCCAACTGAAGGGATGCCACCACTTTTTTATGTCGCTTCAAAAATACCTTTTCGTCTTCTTTGCCTTCCTTTCGGCCAATGTGTTTCCCTGCTCTGCGGGCTTGTTCAATGCCTGATTTTATTCTTTCGGTTCGGTCTTCTTGCTCGGCTCTGGCTCTCTCACTCAGGAACATAAAAAGGAGCTGTCCTACGGGGTTGCGCTTGCCATCTGGCAATAAGGTATCAATCTTGAAATTATGGACGTAAATGTTAATGCCTTTCTCCGTCAGGATTTCTAAAACCTTTAAGATTTCAAAAGTCTTTCTGCCTAATCTCGACACTTCGGAAACCATCACCGTCTGCATCGCTCCCGTATTGGCAAGGGCTATGAGCCGTTGAATATCGGGGCGGTTTTCGTTTTTAGTATCTCCCGTTTGTTTACTAACAATTTCCTCGATGATGTCATAATCTCTCGATGCTGCCACATTTTTTAGCTCAAAAAGTTGGCGTTCAAAATCTTGTTGGTTTTTGGAAACTCTGGCTAATATGACCGCTTTCATGGGTTCAATTCATTTAATTAAAAGACCTTTGGCAAAGATAAAAGCGGAGCTTCTATGTACCAAATCTGGCTACTGCTTTCGGTGGTACACCAAACCCCTCTTTAAAAACCGTCTTCATTTCCCGTCAAGCGAATTTTTCCGCTTGATGTTTATTTTGGTACACCTTTTTACGGATTTTTAGCAAAATATCGTCTCTTTGTACTTCCTAAATTTGACTGATAAAAAGTGTTTTTTCAATTTATGAAAGCGAATAATTCACTTATAAAAACTGTTTTTTGAGGACTATTTTGCTCTATATTTCAAGTTTTGAGTCTTTTTTACAAAATAATTTCTCTTTTTTGCCTTCTCCAATTTTGACTGATAAAAAGTGTTTTTTCGAGTAAATAGGTCTTAAAACCATGTAAACAATGTTTACATAGCCACTTATAAAAACTGTTTTTTAAGATTTATTTCTCCTTTTCTTCTTCATAATTCTTAGCCGTTTTAGGGTTTTTCTCAACCATATAATCCAATTTAGCGTTTAATTCTTCTATCTTGTTGGCTTGATAATCTAACTTAACAGTATCTACATGAGGACTGGCAAAGTAAACCAGTAAGCCCGAAATCAACATTCCTATAAGAACGATATAAATCATTTTTTTAGTTGCCTTATGCAAACTATGTTCATTATTTAAAATTATTTCTTGGGGTAAATTTGCAAAATAGGTTTCTAAAAACTTCTCCGTTTTAGCCCTTATATCATAAAATCTAATAAAATAGGATGGCATCACATCTAACAATTCTTTTTGTTTTTTAACAATAGCTTGATGATTTTCCAATATGACACTCGCTCGTGCTTTTGCTTGTTGCTCTTGCTCTTTAATCATTCTCTGCTCTCGTTCTTCGGCTCTTTGCTCTCGCTCAATCGCTTTCTGTTCTCGCTCAATCGCTTTCTGCTCTCGCTCTTCGGCTATACGGTTAAGTTTCTCTAATAGCTCTAATTGGGTGGTAATTTTATTAAAAGCAATTACTAAGGGGTTTGCTTCTTCTTCTTCTTCGGGTGTTGTATCCATTGGTTCATATAAATTTAATGGTCTTACATTCCCCTGCTCATTCGGGGGGCTTGTCTGACTTGCTCTTTTTTAACTTCCTGTTTCTGCTCCTTCTTTGTCTCCTCTAATTTCTGGTCCTCGTTTGCTTGGTCGATGCGTTCTTTTTCAAGGGCTTGTTCCTCTTTCACTTCTTGGGCTTCTCGCTCCTGCTCCTTAGCAAACGATGGCGAAAGGCTCAATAGTTTTTGAGCTAAAATTCTTTCTTCTTCTTGCTTCTGGGCTTTCGCTTGGGCTTGTTTTTCGGCAGCTTGTCTTTCCGCTTCGGCTCTTCTCTCGGCAGCCTGTCTGCTCTTCTCTTGGTCGGCAACAAAAGACTTTTCAAAAGATTTTAGGCTTTGCAACAACAAAGCATTACCTATAACATTTTTAGGGCTTAAATCCCCTGGCGTTTCATGTAGTTTTTGATGGTTTGAAATACCCTGTCTGGATGCCTTGCGGTCTGCCTCAAAGAGTCCTTGGTTAATTCGCTCTCTGGGAGCTACGGTTTGACCTTCGGAAAACTCAACCTTGAATTCCTTTTCATAGAGACTCTTAAACGATTTATCCAACCACTCCTTCCGTTGCATTTCTCGGTCTTTCTTCTGGGTGGATAAAATCCGTTCGTTTACCAACAGATGCACGTGCTGATTCGTGATACCGTCTTTCTCGCCTTTGTGTACCACCGTTGTATAAATGCAATCTTTGATGGGCGTTTTGTCTATGATAGCTTGCACTCTATCAATACACTCATTCGGGCTTAACGAATTAGGCATACTCAAAATGTAATTCGTTCTCACCCTTGCATCGTGTCGCCCTCTAATTCCTAAATTCTTATTCCCTAATTTCTCATTCTTTTCTATTTCTTCCCAATGTTGCAAAATTTCTTCTTTATTATAGCCTTGTGGATGCTTGAAAGCCATACACTCGCCTTCACGTAAATAATACGCTACATTGCCATTTCCACTATGTGATACTTTTGCAAATCCTTTTGACATCGGAGTAAGCCGTCTGCAAGACCCCAAAGGAGCGTTGATGGAATGAAATGACATCAATGCGTATTTGGGCTATATTAGATTTTTTATCGTTTAACTTTTCAAATATACAATACCAATTTTTAATTTTTCAGCTCTTGTTAAAATATTTTTTATTTTACACTTTTTTATGCTAATATCACATAATATTTACTTTCTAT
>NZ_CBABQS010000139.1:0-5511 GCF_964672035.1 Arcicella sp. | reverse complement strand
TAAAATGTACCCCTTAGTTAAAACAGTTATTAATTAAAACGAAACTATTAGTTGTTGTAATTTTTCTTTTTTTGGTTCTTTTTTTCTTTTGTTAATTGTGTGGATAAGTGGATAACTTTTAGGCTGCCATTGCGTATTGGGACATTGGGGTTTTATAATCGAGCGATTGATGGGGTCTTTCGTAATTGTAAAATGCCATATACTCTGTGATTCCCTGTTCTAATTGCCATCCATTTTCGTAAGCATACAGATAGATTTTTTCTTGTTTTAAACTTCGCCAAAATCTTTCTATGAATACATTATCTAATGCTCTGCCTTTGCCGTCCATTGAGATTTTTATCTGTTTTTCGATAAGCACTTCAAGGAACATATTAGCCGTAAATTGACTACCCTGATCTGTATTAAATATTTCAGGTTTACCGTGTTTAGCAAGACAATCTTTGAGTACCTGAGTACACCAAGAGGCTTCCATCGTGTTAGACAATGACCAATGTAAAATACTCCGAGTATGCCAGTCAATTATCGCCATACAATAGCGGAACGCCGCCCGCATAATCCCTTTTCCATTGGGATATAAGTAATGTCCGTTGACCATACCTGATTAGCTCTGTTTATGACAACATCTCTGAGCAAGTATGGGTACTTCTGATGGTCTGAATTGGGCTTAGAAGTATTTGAATGAGGGTAAATGACCTTGATATTCATTAACTTCATTAATCGCCTAATTCGTTTACGATTGATGGCATACCCTAATGATTGTAAGTGTACTGTCATTCGTCTGAAACCATAAAAAGGGCATTTTAAGTGCTGTTTGTCAATGGCTTTCATTAGGGCATCATCCAAGTCGTTGTTACGTTCAACGGGCTTATAATAAATTCTTGAACGACTAATTGACAGTATTTCACATTGACGATTGATCGATAAACCTTCGTGTTTTTCTTCAATCATTTCCAAACGCTGGGTCGGGTTAAAGTTCACGATAACTTTTTTTTAAGAAAAGTATTCTCAACTTGTAAACGACCAATTTGTTCGTAGAGTTTATCAGAATTATCAGCTTTTGCCGATGATACTTTTGCTGATTTATCAGACTCAAACAAACCACCCCCAGTGGTCAATACTTGCTGTTTCCAGTCACTAATTTGACTGGAGTGAAGTTCATATTTACTGGCAATTTCTGCCAATGTTTGTTTCTCTTGAAGTGCTTCAAGGGCGACCTTAAACTTGAACTCAGGAGTGAATTTACGCTTGCTATGCTTGTTCATAATATCAAATTTAGCAATACTTCCGTCTTATTGAAAGGTTGTCCTAAATTTGGGGTACATTATAATATTTGCTCAATGAAATGTATCTAAAACTATGAAAAAATCTTCTTACAGCCTTTTAATCGCTTTTGTAGTACTCAGTATAATCGGTATTGTTCTCATTCCTAAACTCTCTATTCAGTTAAATCCTTCTAAAAATTCTGGCAGTCTTACAGTTTCGTATTATTGGGGTAATGTTTCGCCAGAAGTGCTTGAACGTCAGGTATCCGCTAAATTAGAAGGGGCGTTTAGTACCTTGCAAGGCATTGCAAAATTAAGTTCGGTTTCGGGTTATGGCAATGGATATATCACGATAGAAATTGATAAATCTGCCAACCTTGACCAATTACGTTTTGAGGTCGCAACGCTCGTCAGGCAACTATACCCACAACTGCCCAAAGAGGTGAGTTATCCAATCATTAGTCTCAATTCCCCAGACCAAGAAACGCAACAAAAACCGCTGATGTCTTTGCAGTTCAACGGGCAAGCAAGTTTGAGTGATTTGAAGATATATGCTGAAGAACAATTAAAGCCCAAATTAGCCCAAGTTGAAGGTGTTTATACCGTAAATGTCTATGGAGGAAATCGCCAAGAATGGGTTTTGACCTACAACAGAAGTCAATTAGAAAACTTACAAATCTCTGAGAATGAGATAATTAAAGCCATCAAAAACCAATATCAACAAAGTAGTTTGGGCTTAGTTCGTAATGGCGAAGGACAACAAATGAATGTGATATTGAGTCCAAAATCACAGGATATTTTAACCCAAAAATATGCCGAAGAAATTGGGAAAGATTTAGAGAAGATTGCTTTGCCTTTAAGAGCAAAAGACAAGAAAAATTTAGGTAGAATTATCCATCTTTCGGATATTTTGAAGGTCAGTCGTAACGAACAACCCATTGAAGAGTTTTATAGGATTAATGGCAAAAATGCCGTTACGATTGTCGTACAGGCAGATATTGGTGCAAATCAGTTGAGCTTATCCAAAACCATTCGAGCAAAATTAGCGGAGATTTCTAAAACTCTTCCTCCCACCTATCAGACTAATATTGAGTATGATGCCACGGAATATATCCGTGAAAATTTAGACAAAATTTGGGTGCAATCGGGTTTGGCAATCTTGATTTTATTGATTTTTGTATGGCTCACGACCCGTAGTTGGCGATATACAGTGGTGATTTCATTAAGTCTCATCGTCAATTTGGCACTTTCTTTCATTGTTTTCTATTTCCTCAAAATAGAGATTCATCTGTATTCATTGGCTGCCATTACAACGTCTTTGGGTATTTTGATTGATAATACAATTGTGATGATTGACCATTATCGCAGATACAAAAATCTAAATGTTTTCATGGCATTATTAGGGGCAACTCTCACAACCATTGCGGGGCTAACGGTTATTTGGTTTCTGCCAGAAGAGACAAAATTAGACCTATTGGACTTTGCTGTAGTAATGATTGTTGTCTTGGAAATTTCCTTAATTGTTGCTCTGTTTTTTGTTCCTGCTTTGATAGAAAGAATAGATATGTTGCCTGATAATCAAGAGATTAAACATAGAAAAAAACTAAGAAGAATATCTAAACTGAGTATAATTTATACAAAAACAATGCTCTTCTCTTTACGTTTTCGTAAAACATCTTTCCTTCTAATGTTCCTTGCTTTCGGCTTTCCCGTCTTTATGTTACCTAATCGTTTGGAAGACACAAACCCTTTGGCAAAGTATTATAATCCAAGTATCGGGAGCGAATATTATCAAGAAAACATCCAACCAACCATTAATAAAGTGTTTGGAGGGAGTTTAAGATTGTTTGTGAACTATGTTTACGAGAAATCATACTATTCAAAAAATGAACGGACTTTATTATACGTTAATATAGGATTACCAAATCAAGCAACCATTGAGCAAATGAATGAATTGTATTTGCCAGTGGAAAGCTATTTGAGCCAATTCAAAGAAATTGACCGTTTTATTACTCGGATTTATAACGGACAAAATGGAAGTATGACCATCTATTTTAAGTCTGAATATGAAAATGGCTCGTTTCCGTACATCTTGAAAAATCGGATGATTGCTTTTTCTACTGAAATGAGTGGTATCAATTGGGATATTTACGGAGTCGGTCAAGGATTTAGTCAGAATTTAGATGAAAACAGTACGCCAACTTTTAACGTAATGATGCACGGTTACAATTATAATGAATTGGAACGCCAAGCGAATATTTTGAAAAAACGGCTGGAAGTTCACCCAAGAATCCAAGAAGCAAACATCAATAAGAGTCTAAATTTTTGGAATAATAAAAGTCTTTATGAATTTGTATTACAAACCGACCCGAAACACTTAGCCCTGTACGGGCGAACTAATACGGAGGTGTATGAGTATTTGCAACGCCAAAATGTACGCTCCCGACCAGACATTTATCAATTAATGAACGGTGAATACGAACAAATTAAAGTTGTGCCAGATGATAGTAAAAATTTTGATGTTTGGTCATTAATGAACCAGTCGGTGAAGATGGATAAAAACATTGTCAAATTATCTGATTTTGCCAAGTCTGAAAAACAGAAAATCAGTCCAGAAATTCATAAGGAGAATCAGGAATATCTCAGAATGGTAAGTTTTGAATATTTTGGGAGTCAAAATTTTGGGGATAAATTTTTAGAGAAAACCCTGACAGAAATCAAACCAGAATTGCCTTTGGGATATACCGCCAAGAAAACGGGCTATGATTGGTACAGTGAAGAAGCCAAACAACAATATTGGTTAATCGGCTTGGTGATAGTGTTGATTTATATTATTTGTGCCATCATTTTTGAGTCATTGTTGCAACCCTTAGCGTTGATTATGATGATACCAATTTCATTTATCGGAGTCTTTTTAACTTTCTATTGGTTTGATTTCAATTTCGACCAAGGAGGATACGCTTCTTTTGTGTTGCTAAGTGGCAATGTGGTTTGTGCCGCAATTTTCATTATTGCAGAATTTAATAATTTACGGAAACTACACCCTACCACAAAACCCTTCAAACTATATATTAAAGCCTATAATCATAAAATTATTCCTATCCTTTTAACAATTCTTTCAACGGTAGTAGGCTTAATTCCATTTTTGATTTACGGACAAAATGAAGTCTTCTGGTTTGCGCTTGGTGCTGGAACAATTGGGGGATTGATGATGTCTTTAATAGGGATTATTTTGTATTTGCCATTGTTTTTGCGGTTTCGATGAAATATGTGCAACTGAAATGACTTCACAACTTTCTTCAGTCGAATACAATTTTTAGAATCAATATTTAAATGATTTTCATTTACGAATTAATTTCTTACAAAATAAACCATCCTATAAACCATAAGAATAATTAGACAAAACTCATTGATAAAAACAGATTAAGTTTTATAAAATAATTACCTGTAGCATGTTTTTATCTAATCTTATCAAAATGCCCAGAAATATTGCTTATTTACGTGTCTCGACTCTTGAACAAGACAACTCCAAAAACAAAACCGACATTCTTTCCTTAGCCAATGAAAAAGGTTTGGGTAAAGTCGAGTTTGTGGAAGATAAAATTTCGGGATAAGTGTCTTGGAAGGAAAGACAGATTTTTACGGTTCTCAATCAATTGGAAAAGGGCGATGTGCTTTTGATTAGTGAGTTTTCGAGATTGAGACGAAGTATGTTGGAAATTATGGAAATCATTTTGTTTGCTATTGACAAAGAAATTAAAATGTACACCGGCAAAGGTAAACTGGCAATTGGACGACACTATCCAAAGTAAAATCATGGCGATGGTTTTTACAATGGCAGCCGAGATTGAAAGAGATTTAATTTCCCAAAGAACCAAAGAAGCCTTACGGGTGAAGAAAGCCAACAGAATGATATTGGGTCGTCCGAAAGGACCAGGAAAAAGTAAATTAGATATTTACAAAGTGGAGATAGAAGCCTTACTTCAAAATGGTTCAAAGCAAAGTTTTATTGCCAATCGTTATGGAGCTACCGAGGCTACTTTGAGTAATTGGATTTCTAAAAATAAAATTGTGAAGCCTAAAATTAATCAGAATAAAAATTAGGTAGTGTTTCAGAATGTATTCTGCTATCATGCAGCGTTTTTAAGCCATATATAAGCCTTTATAAACCCAAAGTGCATATCATCCTTTTTAGAAAAACAGATTGTTTTACGACATAATCTCTTCAAGTGAGTCCTAAAATTGAGGT
>NZ_CBABQS010000138.1:0-5520 GCF_964672035.1 Arcicella sp. | reverse complement strand
CCATTGATGCAGCCAAAACTTTAAAATCCTTTATTTTAGGGAGTGGTTCATCGGCATTCCCAATATTGGGGTCAAGCAGGATATTTGCATTGAATTTTTTAAAATTTGTTTCCTCACCATAGCTTCCTGATGCTATACCAACAAATTGACCTTGCTCCAGTTCTGAAATCTTTGAGCCAGGGATTACGTTTTGTAGTTCCTGTGATACTTGCACTGAGGTATCATTTTGAGAGAAAGTAACTGTTTCTTTTTCTTGGTTAGTTCTACCAAATCTTTCACTTAATTTATTAGCTGTTTCATAAACCAGTTGCCCACAAAAAATATTTCCTTGAATGCCTAATATTACATCCGCTTCCTCTTTACCATAATCTCTATACAACTGAGAAAAATCTTGAATACCTAACCAAGTCGCCACTCGATTACTGCGAGCCGTTGCAATCAGTAAATCTAATCCCTTGATAAGCATGGTTGGTAATTCATCAAAAAATAACGCTGAATGTCGTTTTCCTTTTTTATTAATTAACTTAATTAATCGTGAAGTATAAAGGGAAAGTATCGTTCCGTAAATAGCAATACGCTCAGGGCTATTTCCACAGCAAAGTATTTTAGGAGCAAGCGGATTATTTATATCCAAAGTAAATTCATCACCCGTCATTACCCAATAAACAGTGGGAGATGAGAGCTTTGAAATCGCAATCTGAGCCGAACCAATCTGACCAGCTAACTGGTCTCCGGCTCCTGATTCTACCGCCACCATAAAAGGTCTAACCATAATTTCTAAGTCAGGATACTTACTAAATACCATTAAGGCTGCATTAATATTTTTATAAGCTGCTAATTCGATCACGTGAGGAAATGTACAAACATTAGAAAACCGTCTGTATAATTCTGATTTTTGAGCATCTGGATTCGTCTTTGCTAATTCTTCTATTAATTTCTTCTCGTATTTAATGGCTACTGTTCTCAAATACCAAATAATAATCGAAGTATAATTGATGGCAGACTCAGGGAAAAAGCTACCCTGCTCTTTCGCCCATGTGCGATTGAGATTGAGCATAATAGTAGAAGCACTTTCGTTTGCATCTAACACTTCTTTCAAAAAATCCTTGTGTAGTGGATTACAGCGATGGGAATATTCCACATCATCAAAGTTAATCACATAAAACTCTGGAAATCTAAATTCACCCTGTTCATCTTTCCAAATTTGAGAATTCTCTTTAATGGATTTAATATAAGCATTGTAGGCTTGTTTTGTCAAATCCGGGTACTTAAAATCATACACGTAAGTGGCATATCCTTTCCAAATTGATTGCCATATAGCAGGTTCCAAAATAGTGACAGATTTACCAGACCCTGGGTTTCCAAGAACCAGTGTAGAACGAAAGGGATTGACCACATTGATATAGCCAACACGCCACTTTCTTCGATAGAAATATTTACTTTGAAAATGAATGCTATACTTGTTTACAAAACCTTTTAATTGCTCATTTTGTGGAAATGTTTCATTTTCATCATTGAAAATGTCTGTGACTTTGAATGAAAAAAAACGAGCTGCATATTGACTGGCTTTATTGATGTACAAAAGAAAAAAAGTGGACATCAAAATATAAATACTATGAATAACAATGTAAATGGTTTTGTCTTTTACCGTTAGATAAAGTATTCCAATAGACATCAAATATCCGAAAAAACCAATTGTACCAATTCTTACAATATCCTCCTTTTTAATATTAGGAGATATAACACCCTTAGAACCAATCCCGTGAAGAACCATTAAAAAAATAATTACTATTTTATTCACAAAAGGGTTGGCAAATATTCCTAAACTTTTATTGAACATATTTATAGTAAAATTAATCCCCTGCTCAAATTTTGGAACTGTTGTAAGAAGTTCTTTAAATAGTAAGTGGTCGTAATAATAATGATGGGCAATGTGGAGTACCACACAAAGCAAAAGTATTAATTGTACACCTATTTCATAGCCTTCTTTTTCGTGGTTTGTCATTTTTTTAATAGATATATTTATTAAATATTTATATTTGTATAAAATATAAATATTTAATTTACGAAGTTACAACAAAAAGCAAATGAACATGAAAAAAGCATTTATAATTTTTACATTTTCTATCTTAATTAAGATGGGAGCTACGGCACAACAAACAGATGGAAAACCACTTGGAATAATTCCTGACAGTTTTAAATCTTCTTGGAGAGGAACATTTATTCCAGTTACCTTAAATAAGGAGAAGAAAACTCAAAATTTGAATGATATATCAGCCAGTATAAAGAATTTGGATGAACAACCTTTTGAAAATGACTTGGAGGAAGTAAAAAGATTAAAGGATACCTTAGAAAAAGAAAAAGGGGTATTTGCACCTTCGGGGATTGTTAAATCAAGGATTTCAAGCGTTAAGAATAAGATTTATACCGTTAGAAAAATGAAAGTAGTTAAAAGATGGACTAAATCAAAGAAGAAGAAAAGACCATGTAATTGTCCTTAGCATAAAAAAAACTGTTCGCTTGAACAGTTTTTTTTATGAATAAATACAAATGTCATTACGAATCAACGCCATTTAGGTCTATTTCTTATAAGCCACTCCCGAAATGCTTACGGTATTTGTGGGTGTTGGTGCAAAATTTTCCGACTGAATAAACACGTGGGTTGCTCCTTTGGATGCAGCATCTTTTTTGAGTTTTTCAATCGCCTCAATTCTCAGTTTTTCTTGCTTGCCAAAAACCTTAGAAGCACTCGCTGAAATATCCCCAACTATTTTTAGATTTTTTACTTCTTCGTAAACAGTCGTAACAATAATGTCTTTATTTGACGTTTGCGTTGAATTACTGCCTGTTTGTGAAACTGATGGTGTGGCTGGTGCAGTTGCAACAGTAGCCCTACTGACAGGAATGGCAGTTTTTGCGACTACTCCTTGCGTTGGATTTAGTATCATTTCTTTTACGATTGAATCGGAAACCTTAGCGGCTTTAAGCTTAATTAAATCATTGGATTCCACATCAAATTTATGTACCGTTTTGCTAATTTTTTCTTTCAAAATCGTAGTTGAAACGTTTGAATCAGATAATTTTATTACATCATCATTCGTCATAGTTTCGATTGGCGGAGATGCTACAAACATCAGCTTTACGACTTTATCCGAAATCTTTCCTGCTCTCAGGTCAATTAAACCTTGGGCAGTTAAATCAAATTGGCATTTTGTTGAACCGATTTTGGCTAAAATAATATCCTGTGATATTTTTGAAGCCTGTAGATTGATAATTTCCTTATTGCTTAGAGCATCTTGGGCAAAAGTGGTTGAATTAAAAGAAATTAAAAATAATATTGCGTATTTTAAGCTAAATTTCATACAAATATTGGATTAATTGTTTAGAAAATGTGAATTTATTATAGCATTTGTTGCTGTTGTACTTTTGGTTTTGTAACTATTTCTTGTTTCTCTTTAACAACAGGTTTGACGAAGCTACCAACCCCAGCTTTTTCCATTTTAGTGGCCATCTCCTTTTGTTGCTTCTCTGCTTGGATTCTGCTCGCTTCCATTTGAATCATTACCTTACTGACATCCAACTTTTCAATTGGCTTAGGCTTTTTGGAATAATCTGAATGCTCCAATGGTTTTCCCTTACGATTAGCTAAAAGTTCATTAAAATCCTTCTCATATTTGAGAGCATCCACTCGATAAATAGGTTGCATTTGTTGTTCGTTAATTAAGTCTTTTACCCCATTAATTGTTTTTCGTAAAAACTCTTTATCGTTGGGTAGTGATAAATCTATTTTACTTACAACCCCATTTCCTTCCAAATTTAACAACACCTGTGACCTTTCAATTTTACCAATTTTATCATTATTCAACTCCGTTTTTTCTTCCGCTAAATCCTTTCTATCAATTTCACCATTAATTGTTTTCATCAATTTTTCAATCTTATGATTGATTGCTTTTTCAGCTTCTTTTTGATTACGATAGGGGTGTCCTTCTCCAAAGGGAGCATTAATTTCTAATTCTAAACGGTTGGTATATTTTTTGGATAGATTTCGTTTATCTTCGGGCAATGATTTCTCTAAATCTTTTGTGTCTTTAACGGCTGTTACGTCCAAAGGAATTTGAGCTTTCACGTTTACATTCACATCATACCTTTCATCAAACCTTGGGTGTTTGATATTAAGGTGATTAATTCCAAAACGATAACCAGGAGGATCATTGTCAGGATTAATCACCAATTGAGCCTGTGGATTATAACTTAATACGTTTTTAATATGCTCAGATTGGGGATTCGTAGGCTGTCCAGAAGTAGCCAAATACATCCTTTTGACATCATTAGATGGCACTAATTGGTGATAAGAAATAGCATCCAAAGCGTCTTCAAAGATGTGAATTTGATTCGCTTCTACCAATTTCAAATTAGGCATTTGTTCCTTTGAAACGGATAAAATTTCATTTTTACCCACCATTTGAACATCCTGATTATTTCCCGTATTTCGAGAAACATTGACTAATGTACCTTGTGGAATAATGATTTCGCCCTTTTCATTTCGAATATCTTTTTGACTTTCAAAATAAAGATTAGATTTCCATAAACCACCTGTTCGAGTAGCATCCGAAAACCATTTTTCATTAATAGGTTTTAAAACCGTAGGATTTTCTTTATCAGGTTTGAAACCTGTACGTCTTTGAAGGATAGAAATAATTTGACGATTTTGATTACTAATCGGAAAAGTAACATAGTCTTTCTTACTATTCGGATTATCCTTAAACGCTCTTGTTCCTGCAATAATCTGATTATGGAAAATAGACTCCTTAATGATTTTCTCACTAACATCCCTGTTTTCAAGAATCTTAATTGCGGTCTTATCAAGTGGTTTAAGGGTATGTTCTTCAATCAAATTCACCTCTCTCAACCTTGCTACTACTTTATCGTTTAAATCGTCCAATTTGATAGTACGCATGGGTTTAGTGACTCTATGGTTTTCCGATTTGAATAAAAAATTGGTATCTCCCATTAAGGAATTAACCTTCTCATTCTTAGCCCTCAAATTTCCGCCTTCCATAAAGTCAATTAGCTGAACGACATCAAAGAGTTCTCCACGATATGAATTTGACCTACGAGAAGATAATGCTCCCGTTAAATCAAACCCAAATTTTACACTAACTCCTCCTTTTTGACCATTCAAAACAGCCAACTTTGCATCTTCATTTTGCCATACTCTCCACTGTTTAGAGGTCTTATCAGCTCGTTCAGAGAACCCGTAGTTTTCCAAAACAGATTCAAAATCTAATTTATCAATCGCTTTATTATAATCGGCAAAAGGTGTTTTATCAAGATTTAGTTGATTACCAAATCCTTGTTTTTCGAGCGTGTATTGTAAAAGAATTTGATCATTTTGTGAGTATTGACCGTATTTTACAGCAATACGAGCATTTTTGGAAAGACCTTCGGCATTTAATTGTTTGTGTTTTAGCTTGCCATTTAAAACAATTTTATCATTGTCAAGGCTTTGGAATGCAGGTG
>NZ_CBABQS010000137.1:0-5787 GCF_964672035.1 Arcicella sp. | reverse complement strand
AATTGTATTATCATGCCCTCTATATAATATAAAAGAACCATAACGACACAACCCGTTTCTTGAATATCTTATTCTCTCTATTTCTCTACCAATACCTCAAAGAACTCTTCCAATTAAGCCAACTTTTTGACCCAATTAATGTAGCAAACCCCTAAACGCTTACCCCTAAATAATAACCTAATCCCAGGTTCCCTAACCCTCTTTCGTTGTTTGGGAGTGCAAAGTTGCAGGTTTATTTCTAAACCACCAAACTCTAAAGCAAAAAAAAATGAAAATCTTTTAAAGTATCTCCTAATCAATTGAAAATCACCATACTTGTAAAAAAAAAAATAACAAAGAATTAACCAACATAAACCAATCCAAACCAGCTATAACCAAACAAACAATTTTTCCCCCGAATAATACCATTTGTCAAAACCAAAATCCCAACCAAAATCAACACAAATCAATTAAACGAATACGTATTACCAAGCCGTCACTGAAAAAGCGACACTTCCAGCAATCTTATCCCCAGTTTCAATCATATCTTACCCCTAAATCTCCTAACAATTATCCGTACCCCCTTTTGAAACTCCGTAAATAACGCAACAGGATATTGGGCAATTAGATATGTGTGTCTGTGCGTATGTATGATGACTTGGAAAAACACGAGTCCGACAACCCAACCATTGGCATTTTACTCTGTACAGAAACCGATAGCACCATTGCCAAATACTCAGTTTTGAAGGAAAACCAACAACTTTTTGCTACGAAATACTTGCCCTATTTACCCGCTAAAGAAGAACTGATAACGGAAATTGAATGGGAAAAATAATCATTAAACAACAGCTTGGACTATGAAAACAAACTCAGGTTATATATGATGAGCTAATCAAAAGTTCATGAGAAATCCAGCTCTTAAATTTGAGTATTTCAAAACGATTTATTTATTGTATCGACAATATTATTGGAACAAACATGGATGACTGTAGGATTATCCGTAAAAATCAAATTGTATGCAGCAAATTGATTCGAGGACATAGAAAGACTTAAAACAATCCTATATCCTTAATAACCAATTGCTTGGCTTTTGACAAAAAAATATCTCTAAATAATTGAAAATCGTTAAACATGGGTGTCATTTTTCCAAGTACATAACTTTGAAAAGTGCCATCCATGCTGAAATTATTTACAAATTCTTCTAAACTATCGTGTTGAACCCCAAGAATTGGCTTATAATTATCAAGAGCAAGTTCAGCCAGTAGATTATTTTTATCTGCCTGTGATTTGCCTTTTAATTCGTCCAATATTTGAGTAAATAAATTTGGATTTGCTTCTAATAATTGTTTAGCCAACTCCTTTTTACCAATAAAATAATCGTTCTTTACTTGGTTTTAAGTGAGCCCCAAGATTGTACAGGAAAGTATTCTTCCGACAAATGCTTATGTTTATGAATTAATTCTCAACCAAATATCCAATGATTAATCAAAAAAAGACCTTACTTTCTTTATTTTTGTTTGTTTCATTTATCGTAAACGTTTTTGCCAATGTCTCGATCGACAACTTAAAAGTCGATTATCAAGAAAAACCACTGGGAATTGATATTACAAATCCCCATTTCTCTTGGCAAATGAAGGCCTTAGATGCTAAAAGGGGTTATTCCCAAAAAGCCTACCAAATTATAGTTACAGATTCTAAAAATCAAATTTTATGGGATTCTAAAAAAGTTAACGCTAATATTTCGCATGGCATCGAATATGCAGGAACTCCTTTAAAAGCGACCACTCGTTATACTTGGAAAGTAAGCGTTTGGGATAATACCAATAAAATTTCGGGTAATAGTTCTACATTTGAAACAGGATTATTAAACTCCGATATTTCAGCATGGTCGGGAGCCAGTTGGATTGGTGGCGGTGACGAAGATTTGGTGCTTTATTCGCATTATTTATCAGTTTATAAATTTCAATATGGCATTCAGCTCGACAAATCCTCAAATTCTACCAAGGCCGCATTTGTTTTTGGTGGGAATGATTCACGTTTAATGGACAAAGATTTGAATTTGATGGCCATGGAAAATACGCCGAATCAAAGTTATATTTCTTTTGAATTAGATATTTCAAATGTTTCGGAAGCAACTGATGGGCTGGCAAAATTGAATATTTATCGAGTAGGTTACACAAAAAATGATTCGAAAGAAAAACCAATAAAAAGTCTTGAAATTTCACAAACTTTTGTTAATCAGGCAAATAAATACGAGAAGCACAAAGTTTTTGTAGAATGCAATTTTGGTTTATTTGAAATTTACGTTGACGGAGAAGAGAAAGGAAATAGGTTAAATGATAAAGTTGAAGGAAATGCTTCGCCTTTTACGGCTCGTGGTTTTAATCTAAATCCAGTTGGAAGTGGAAATAATTTTATCAGTTTTCCGATGTTGGCCGATATTGGTTTTCAAACTGACGAAAATCAAATTGCTTACTTTTCTGATTTGAATGTAAAAAATTTTCGTTTTCCATCGAACACGTTATTTGCTGAAAAGCTTGATAATCAAATCTATAAGGGCATTTTTAAGTCAAATAAACTAACTATTGAAAATGGAAATTATGTAATAAAAGGGGGTGCTTTGATTTTGGCAAATCCCAGTAAAAATGCGGCTCCGATGCTAAGAACTACATTTTTAACACAAACTAAAGCTATTAAATCGGCTCGCTTGTATGTAACTGCAAGAGGTATTTATGAGTTTTACATGAATGGAAAACGAGTAAGCAATGATTACTTCAATCCAGGTCTGACGCAATATAATAAAAACCACATGTATCAAACGTATGACGTGAAAGATGCCTTGAAACAAGGTGATAAAAATGCCATTGGTGCCTGGTTAAGCGAAGGCTGGTGGAGTGGAAATATCACGTACAGTGGCGATAGTTGGAATTATTTTGGTGATAGACAATCACTTTTGAGCAAATTAGTCATTACGTATTCCGACGATTCTGAACAGATAATTACCTCCAGTCCAACTGATTGGAAGTTTTTCAATGATGGCCCAATTCGGTATGGAAGCTATTTTCAAGGAGAAGTTTACGATGCCAACAAAGAAGTTTTGATTAAAGATTGGTCAACTGCTAACTATGACCCAAATACTTGGAAATCTGCTGTTGAAGTACCCTTAGAAGGGACTACTTATAAAGGTACTTTTACCGACATGATGGGTAGAAAACCATCATTAGAATATAAAGATTTCAAGTTGGTTGGACAAATGGGCGATAATGCTACCATCGTGAAAACGATGATTGCTCAAAAAGTTGAAGAAGTTCGTCCCAAGGTTTTTGTTTATGACATGGCTCAAAATATGGTGGGAGTTCCCCAAATTTTAATTAAAAATGGCCAGAAAGGACAAGTAATTACGATGCGTTACGCCGAAGTAAAATATCCGGATTTGAAAGAATATGGCGAAAATGCAGGTATGGTCATGATGGAAAACATTAGAGCCGCCCTAACGCAAGATGTTTATATTTTAAAAGGTGGCGATGAAATTATTCAGCCAAGATTTACATTTCATGGCTATCGATACCTTGAAATAACAGGAATTGACCAAGCCATTCCAATTACTGATGTTAAAGGTTTGGTAATCAGTTCGGTAAATGAATTGAGTTCAGCTTATGAAACCTCAAACGAATTGGTGAATAAACTTTGGAAAAATATTACCTGGTCTTTGCGTAGTAATTTCCTCTCAATTCCAACGGATACACCTGCCCGAAATGAACGAATGGGGTGGAGCGGAGATATTTCAGTTTTTTCTAAATCTGCAACTTACTTGACAAATTCCGATTTGTTTCTCAGAAGGCACCTTTTAAATATGCGAGATGTGCAAGCTGAAAGCGGCAGATTTACCGATGTGGCTCCAATGGGTGGTGGTTTTGGCGGAACGCTTTGGGGAAGTGCAGGAATAGTAGTGGCTTGGGAAACTTATCAACAATATGGGGATGTTCAGCTTTTAAAGGAACATTATGATGCTATGAAACGCTACATTGTGTTTTTAAATACCAAAGTTGACAAAACGACTGGTATTTTGAATGAAGGGCCATTAGGAGATTGGTTAAGCCCTGAAGGAAACAAAAATGATAATACCGAGTTTTGGATGACCTATTTTGCTTACGATTTGGAAATTATGAATAAAGTGGCAACTATTCTACAAAAAACCGATGATGCAGTTGCTTTCAAAACACAGTATGAAGCAATTAAAAAAACTTTTAATGAGATTTATATGGATAAAACTACCCATAAAACCATTAAATCAGGCGTAAAAATAGCCCGTATGGGACCACCTAATGCAAGAAATGTAGAAGAAAAATCTGACAAAGGCCTTGTGATTGATAGTCAAGCATCTTACGCAATTCCGCTTGATTTGGGTTTATTTAATGAAGAAAATAAGCCTTTTGCTATCAAATATTTGAATGAAGCTATTCTTCGTAAAAACAAAGATGATGAAGGTGCTGAGCATCCTGCCTATTCATTAATGACTGGTTTTATCGGTACAGCTTCTATTTCTGAAGCACTTTCTGAAAATGGAAATCATGCAAATGCTTACCGATTATTGCAACAAAAATCATATCCTTCGTGGTTATATTCAGTAGTTAATGGTGCAACGTCCATTTGGGAACGCCTCAATTCTTACACTGTAGAAAATGGTTTTGGTGGCAATAATTCAATGAATTCTTTTAATCATTACTCATTTGGAGCCATTTCGGCTTGGATGTATAATTATTCATTAGGTATTCAGAGAAGTCCAGAAAAAGCTGCTTTCAAACAAATTATCTTGAAACCGACACCCGACCCTGACAAAGTGATGACTTTTGCCAAAGGTTATTACGATTCAGTTTATGGAAAAATAAATAGCGAATGGCGATATAAAGATGATAAACTAATTTACATTACTGCTATTCCTCCTAATACTTCTGCAATACTTTATTTGCCCGCAAAAGAAGTCCTTCAAGTAAATGAGGGTGGAAAATCGTTAAGACAATCCGTGGGAATAAGCCATATAATGATTGAAAATAGTCAAGTAAAAATGACTTTAACCTCGGGAAATTACACATTTGAAATCAAATAAAATCAGTATTATTTAAGAACAGTTACCAAATTTTCACTTTTAATCCACTTTTATCGTAAATTTTTAGCAATATTTTGCTGGTCAAAAATAACTCATTGTTATCTTCTGTGCTAATATTTTTGCTACGAATTGAAGGGTTAAGGAAACGTTCTAAACATGATTCTTTAATCATAGAAATGTAATTGCCCCACACTATTTAATGTACTCATTTAACACGAGTGCATCAAAAAGTGTGGGGCAAAATATTTTTTATATACTTGGTTAAAAAATTAATGGGTTCAATTGGCCCCCTTAAAATGTTTTTTGAGATTAAACTGAGTTTAAGTAACTACCTTAAAATGATGCGTTTTATTTATAAATGTAATTGCCCCACACTTTTTGATGCTCTCTAACTTTGAGGCAGAGTTGACCGATAAATTAAATAAACAGTCAGAAGAATTTACTGGAAAGTTTGTCAAAATCGTTCAAGAATTATGTGATGTTCACGTAAAAAATCCTTTCGCATCGGGACAAAATTTTTATCATTATGCTTTGCAAAAATTAGGTTTAAGATTTTTTAGACCGACACTTTTATAGTTAAAAAAATAAATGGGGCGATTAATTTGACAAAATAGCCGCCAGACAGTATCATAGCGGCTATTGAAAACATCTAATATCCGCAAAAATATAGAATCGGGTTTAAAAAACCTATACCCCTCAAA
>NZ_CBABQS010000136.1:0-5871 GCF_964672035.1 Arcicella sp. | reverse complement strand
TTATTGACTCATCAATCTTGTTATAATACAAATATCCTTTTTGAAGTTCAAGCAACTGTTCGGACGTACTATCTAATATTTTCCTAATCTTATTACTATCATCTAAAAATTGTTTTTCCTGCCATAACGTAATTGTTTTTCTTGAAGCTACCATTTTGAATTGACTACCTAATCTTGCTATCTCCGTCAAAATGGCTTGTATATCTTTGGGTAAATCAACATTCCTAAATGCCACAAATGGTTCATTAAGTATTTTCTTTATTAAGAATTTACTCATACTCAAAGATGGTGATATTTTACACTTAACTTCTTCAAGTTTTATCCTTTCATCAATTGTAAATCTTAAAGGAATAATTACATCACGTCTATCTTTTTCATCCTTTACGGGACGACCATTTTTCTTAGTTTTATCTTTTACTTTTTTCCCCATAATAGTTTTTCAGAAAATACTTAGGTTATATAACATGAGCTTGCGAATGTATTCCATCATAGATGGCGAGGGTTTTGCGAATATAAAAACGATAGTTTTTGTATTCGCAAAACATACCTCGCTCTTTTATAAACGCAAAAAAACTCTTTTATAAACGCAAAAAAACATGGTGAATTTGAATCTAACTTTTACCATTATTTCAACATTTTGACACTTTACAGGCATATTTTAACCTTTGTCGTTGATACGTCGTTGATAAAATTAATAATTGATTCCAATCTATCTATTTTCATAAACTTGTCGTTGATGTGTCGTTGATACGTCGTCTATATGTCGTTGATGCGTCGTTGATAAATTTTTATATTTTATATTTTACACAATATTACATTTTTAATATTTATATTTGTTAAATAATTAAAAATTGTATCGAAAAATATGATTGAATTAGATAAAAACAGTTTTTTAGACATCACGAAAAATAAAAAAAGGGTTCTTAAATCAGTTATTTATTCTTGTTATAAAGACTTGTTTGATAATGATTGCTCAGGTACATACATAATATTATCGGTATTTTTAGAAACAGGTTTAGAGATTAGTCGTGATATTATCTATAACATAAAGAAAGATAAAAAAAATATTAAATGCCTTTTTAAAGCAGATTGGAGAGATACATCAAATGGTTTACAAAAGGGTGAAGAAAATGAGCAAAAAATAGATATGCCTGTGCTTAAAAGTTCAATGTTAGCCAAAAGAGGGGAGCATAAACTACCTGAAAATTATCAGAGAAAACCTCATACCTTAACACAGATTAGATACCATGAATCTTTGAAAAATTATAATTTTGACTATCCTTGGTGTGAATTGGGAGAAAGGGGTGTTCCTCGACCTACACAGGTTGGAGAAGAGTTTGAGGACAGAATACAATATTTTGAAGATATGAAGGTGTACAACTCAATTAATGACGAATATATGATGCCTGATGAACTAAGCGGATTTATAAGTAGAAATCCAAGCATATTTAAAGATTATAGAATTAGTGGTTTTCCGCCGAGTCGTGGCGGCTATCATCCTGACCCAACTATTAATGACACAATTTAACAATCAATAACCATAGTAAATGAAACAAATTTTCATAGTCTCTCAGAGCAAGGGTGGTTCGGGCAAGTCGTTTTTCACCACATTAATGGCTCATAAATACGAAGAAGAAACTACGGTGGGCTTTTACGATATGGATAATTCAACGTTGACTTTATCCTCTCAAATAGCTTTTATTAAAAACTTTAAAAACAGAATACTCAAAGCAAGTATTTTAAATGAAAACGGTAGGATTGAAAGGGATAAAATGGTGAAACTTTTTGAAGCATTAGCCGAGGATAAATTTGAAAAAATCTTTATTGATATGGGTGCAACTGAGTCAGACCAATTATATCAATTTTTGTTAAATGATTTAAATTGTGAAGATTTGAAGGAGTTTATGACGGAAATTTCTTGCGATTTATCATTCATTATTCCTGTTTCTGGAAATACTGCGACAAAAGCAACCTCAAATTACGCTAAATTGATGTTCAATTTGGTATCAGACTTTTTCAAAATTTTTATTGTGGAAAATCTTGAATTAACCGATAATGATTCATCAATTGAAATAGGAAATATTTTAGGCGTTGAAGCAGAAACAATAAAATTTGGAAAAACAGAAGGAGACACTGAAAGAGGGAAAAGAGTGGTAAATATGATTAAAGAAGGTAAATCTGCTACAACACTTAACATACTTACCAGAGGGAAAATGAAAAGCCTTCTTGAACCGCTTAATTTTTAAATATCCTATGGATGAGTATCAGGTAAATATCGAAAATCTGGATAGATTTATCAGTGCATTTCATGCTCAAACTGGTACAAGATTAGACAGAGATTTAGCACTGCTTTACTTTGAAATTACGAAAGATAGGAGGGTTGTCATTGAAAGTGTGAATAATTCAAAAGTTGCTGTTGAAACTTTTATGAAAGTTGAGAAATCATTTCAAGAAAACGTTTTGAAAGAAATTATTACTTTACAAAAGGGAATAGAAAGTTTGAGATTAAAAACCGATGAAAAGAAATCTTCTTTTTCCTCCCTCCTACTTCGTTTGCATCATGGATTAGGATTATCATCAAAAATTATTTTCGGTGGCTTATTCGTCAGTTTCTGCGGTCTAATAGTTTTTTTGATTTATCATATATATCTTGATTTTGAATATTTAAAGAAGAATCAAAATTTTTCAAATTCAATTGAAATAGTCAAAGGGAAGCAATACAATGTGATTAAATTGAAAGATGGTGTTTACGTCAAAAAACAAACTTTGTACATTCCGAAGAAATAGAATTTCCTTATTGTCCCCTTTGTAATAAAAAAGTAGCTAAATGAATAGCTGCTTTTTTTTATGAGTAAATCCATCGTTGAAACTCAACAGAATTAAACTTTACTTTTGGTTCGTTAATTAATCCAATTTGCTTTGCATTAATTAAGGCTTCCTTTTTATTGTGGGCGGTTACAAGTGTGTAACCATCTCTATTATTAGGAGTTACATAATAGGCACGATATAATCTTATCTTTTTCATTAATTAACTGTTGAAAAGTGGTTTTCATTGGAAAAAGAAACAATGCCTTTCACTCCTCCGTCCTGTCCATTATTTTTAATCAAAAAATTATTAATTTCTTCTAATTTCATGGTTTCAATTTGAAAAGAATGGAAACCATGAAATCTTAAATGCCAGGAAGTTTGGTGTCCATTTTGTTTTGACACTTTTCCTTCCCCTGATTTTAAATTTAGCTCAACCCACCTTTTATCAGATTGCAAATGTACAATTTCACCGCCAGCGTATGGATATAATGTAAATTCTTGTTCGGCTCTCATATTAGCCACTTTTAGATTAAAAGATTTGAATTGCATGATATTTGAATTTAAAAATGATGTTTAATTTTAGCAAGTGGACACGATGCCCACTTGCGTAATTCCTTGATTATTCTGCTTACTTTGTAACTGGAAAACTGACAGATTAGGTGGTAATAAAAAGGTTTTTGAGAGTCTTATTTTCCTTCTCATAAACAGTCTCTTTTCTTCTGTTTTCTTACTATAAAGGTACGGCAATAATAAGTCAATAATTAGAATAACAAACTGACAGTCAAATACTTAAACCCAATTCGTAAACATTAAAATTGCCCCCATTGTAAATAAAAAATTCCACATAGAAAATTTTCTACGTGGAATTAAAAATATATTGAAGAGAATTAATTAACAATCATCCATTACCAATTGCCAATGTTGTTTTCTTAGATATTCAAATGAATAAGTACCATTGTCATTGAGTGCAATTTTGTCTTTATCGACATCAACTTTACAAATACATAAAGGATATGTTCCCTTATGCCAATTAGTACAATGGTTGCAATAATTCAAAGCATCATCAAAATTGGAGTATAAATAGTCTTTTCCACTCCCATCTGCTTCTGAAAGATGAAAATTCCAAACCCCATACATTTGTACTGCATCGGGATTATTAACTATCTTTTTAGGAATACTTAAATCAACCCTTAATGGTACTGTATCTTGGTTAAAACATTCAATTTGAAATAATATCGTTTCGAGGTCATTTTTTTTACAAATATTATTTTGTAAGTTAAAAATCGTATTATGTATTCTGCTTTCTTCTTCTTCCGTAGAAAATGTGGTACTCCAACTTTCTAACTCCTTGACAATTAGTCTTCGTTGAGCATAAATATCTTCAATAGATTGCAATAAAGTGTTCATCGTTAATTTATTATGGGTTCAATAATGTTAAGATTACAAATATCTTGTAATCTGACCAAGGTCAAATAAATATGTTTTTCTAGACGACTTTCTTCTTCCTCAAAATGTCTTTTTTCATCGGGCAGATAAAAGTCTAAGATTTCAGCTATTAAAATTTTGGCTTCAACGCTAAGGGTTAATTTTGGATTAGTCATGTTTTTTTTAATTAAAGTTTATACCGAATAGATAGTCTCTGATTCAAAATGAATATCATCCGTTACATCAATAAATTTGGTTTGACAGTAGTCACTCGTTGAAAGAATAAAATCTTCTTCTGCTTCTGAATACTTATCAGAAACAAATCCTTTCGCTTGGTCTGCTGTTTCAGCTTCAACCTTAAAATGTTTAGTTAAAGTTTCTTCGATTTCAATGACAAAAATTGACATATATTGATTTTGTTTGACGTTAAATTTTAGCAAGTGGACACGATGCCCACTTGCATAATTTTCATGATTATTCAGCTTTCTTTGTCTCTAAAAAACTGATAGATTCTGTGGTAATAAAAAGACTTCTAATAGCTTTATCTTCCTTCTCGTAAACATTCTCTTTTAATGAACCTGTTACAATTACCCGAACTCCTTTTAACAACTTTTCTACTATCCATTTAGGTAATCCCCATCCCTCACACTTGACCCATGTGGTCTGCTCTTTCTCTTCTCCTGTTTTGGTCTTGTATTTAACCCTGTGAGCAATACTAAACTTGGTAACGGATGTTTCGCCTGTGCTGGTAGATACTGCATCAGCACCTAAATTCCCTTCAAAAATAACTTGATTTATCATGATTTTATATTGTTTATTTAGACACTTTGATAAGGTGGTCTATTTTCCTTTTGCTTAATATAAAGGTACGACAAGATTAAGCTAATGAATAGAGTAACTAATTGATAATCAAATACTTAATTCCAGCTTGTAGAGTATTAAAATTGCCCCCTTTGTAAATAAAAAAATCCACATAGAAAATTTTCTACGTGGATTTCGCAATAAAAAACAATATAAAACTAAATTGATTTTATGCAAGTGGACACGATGCCCACTTGTGTAACATCCTTATTTATTCAGCTTTCTTTACCTCTAAAAAATTAATAGATTCTGTGGTAATAAAGAGGCTTCTGATAGTTTTATCTTCCTTCTCATAAACATTCTCTTTTAATGAACCTGTTACGATAACCCGAACTCCTTTTAACAACTTTTCTACCATCCATTTAGGCAATCCCCACCCTTCACACTTGACCCATGTGATCTGCTCTTTCTCTTCTCCTGTTTTAGTTTTGTATTTAACTGTATGAGCAATACTAAATTTGGTAACGGCTGACTCACCTGTAATGATAGATACTGAATCAGCACCTAAATTTCCCTCGAAAATAACTTGATTTATCATGATTATATTTAATTAATAATGGCATATTTTAAGGTTGCCTTTCCTTCTTATTTCCCTATAAAAGTACAAAATTTTAACAACTAATACAATAGTAAATTGCTGGTAATCAGATATTTAATTAAAAAATACACTTTACTATAATACTGTGAAAAAGTGAAGATACTATCCGTTTTAAAGGACAAAAGATAATTGAATCTTTTATGATTAATTCAGCTATTAATTAAAATGACCTCATAAAA
>NZ_CBABQS010000135.1:0-5972 GCF_964672035.1 Arcicella sp. | reverse complement strand
GCAACAGAAAATGACTGAATTTTTAATCTAATCTTAGTATAATTTTAGTTAAAATATAGGTTCGGTGGCGATGTTTTTACAAGAAAATATGAACAAATTTAGCCTATCGCTCAAAACAAAAAGCCTCCATACTTGTGTATGAAGGCTTTTTATTACCCCACCATCCCATTAATAAACGTCTCTACAAAATCCAGAATGCGTTTTAAAATTCTGTCTCCTAATTTTTTGCGTTGTAGTAGGCTTGGTTTGTCTCCGTCAATGAGTTCGATAATCTCATCTCTTAATGGTTCCCTTTCTGCGAAAAGATAGTCTTCAATGAGTTTTTCGGTCTTGGCTGCGGATAGGTTTTCTTCAGCCACAATGTCGGCAAAAGCCTTTTTCTGTTCTTCGCTCCAATAATTATCAAATTCTTGCTGGATTTCGCCTGTGTCGGTGATGTCTGGCAGGTTTTCTTTGATGAATTTTTCAATCAATTCTCGTTTACTCCGCAACGTGGTTTCCGTGCTTAGTAAATTCATTATTTCTTGCTCTGCTTTGGTTGTGTCTTTCTGCGTTTTAGACTTTAAGATGATAAGAAGTTGGATAATGTAAGCAACATTTATGTCGTCTCGGTGTATCAACTCCAGTTCAAAATCTACGTCGTCCAAAATAGAAACTTTTTCTTTCGAGTTATCGCTTTTTACTTTATCGTGCAAGTCAAGATATTTACTTTTGTAATCTTCAAATAACTGTTCAGTCATGTTCAAATCTTCCCATTTGAAGTCAGAGAATGAGGCAAGGATGTTTTTTACTCGCATCAACTCACGGAAAGCTTTTACAAATGTCAATTCATCATCTTCCGTTACTAACTCATTCACACTATCAACGGTGGGAGTGATGCTTACGAGCGTATCAAACGCTTTATCAAATTGTTCCGTGTAGTTTTCATAGGGTTTCATAATGATAACCTCTATGGCATCTTTGTTACTAAATAGCGTAATAGCTTCGTCTGTACGGGTTTTTAGGTTGCGGAACGAGACAATATTACCCTGTGATTTTAATTCGTTTAATATTCGGTTTGTTCTTGAAAACGCTTGAATTAGACCATGATATTTTAAGTTTTTATCAACGTACAAAGTGTTTAGATTTGGACTATCAAAACCCGTCAGGAACATATTGACCACCAACAAAATATCAACTTTGCGTTCTTTTACTTTCTTGGAAATATCATTGTAGTAATTGTAAAAACTTTCGCTGTCTCTGGTGCTGAATTTCGTGCCAAATATTTGATTATAGTCTTCAATAAATTCGTCTAATTTTTCTCGGCTGTGCGCTTGCAAACCATAAAGGGCTTTTGGCTCTTCGACCACCGATACTTCTTCAGGAATAAATCCGTTGGCATCGGCATCGTCTTCGTTGGCGGCATAACTGAAAATTGTGGCTACGTTTAAATTGTGTTTACCTTCTTGCTTCTTTTGTTTAAAAAGGTCGTAGTATTTTATCAAAGTCTTCACACTATCCACGCAAAACATTCCTGTAAACTCTCGACTGTGGGTTTTACGCCCGTGATGAGCAATAATGTAATCCGTGATTTTATCTAAACGCTTTCCGTCTTCCATTAACTCTTGCGTGTCAATGTCTTCTACCTCAATGTCAATGTTACTTTCTCGACCGTCTTTGTGTTTGTACCTTCCTACGTATTCTACGGAGAATTTTAGTACGTTTTCGTCCTTAATTGCATCGGTAATGACGTATTTATGCAAACAGTCTTCAAATAAATCTTTGGTGGTACGTTTGCCCAATTCGTTTTTGTTAGAATTGTCTGCAAAGATGGGCGTACCCGTAAATCCAAACATCTGACTATTGCCAAAAAACTCTTTGATTCGCTTGTGGGTGTCACCAAATTGACTGCGGTGGCATTCATCGAAGATAAACACGATGCGTTTATCTTTCAGTTCTGCCATTGCTTGCTCGTACTTGAGTTTGCTAATGGCAGTATTCAATTTTTGAATGGTGGTAACTATCAGTTTGGTATCGTCGGTGAACTGTTTTACGAGTGCTTTGGTGTTGTCCGTGCCGTCGATACTGCCTTTGCTGAAACTGTTAAATTCTTTGGTGGTTTGGTAGTCTAAATCTTTCCTATCCACCACAAAAACTACTTTGTGAACTTGTGGCAGATTCATTAAAATTTGACTGGTTTTGAAACTCGTTAAAGTCTTGCCTGAGCCTGTGGTATGCCAAATGTAGCCGTTTTTATTGGAGTTTTGCACTCGGTCAATGAGTGCTTCTACGGCATAATATTGGTACGGACGTAGTACCATCGGAATTTTGTAGGCTTCGTTGAGAACAATGTATTTGCATATCATTTTTGAGATATGACAAGGTTCTAAAAACGAATCGGTAAAGCCGTTGAGAATATTGGTGAGCCGCTTGTTTTCAAAGTCTGTCCAGTAAAAAGTCTGTTTGAAACTCTGGTTGCGGTTGTTGGAATAGTATTTGGTATTTACGCCATTACTGATGATAAATATCTGGATGTACTGAAACAAAGCACTACCAGAGCCGTAGGAATGGCGTTGGTAACGGTTGGTTTGGTTAAAGGCTTCTTTGAGTTCTAAACCTTTGCGTTTGAGTTCTATTTGCACCAATGGCAAACCGTTAATTAGAATAGTTACATCGTAGCGGTTTTTGTATTTGCCTTCCTGACTGACTTGGTTGGTAACTTGAAATTGATTCTGACACCAAAAATCAGTATTGATAAACTCGAAATAGAGATTATCGCCATTGTCTCGGATGATGTGCTGTTTTTCTCGAAGGGTTTTAGATTTTTCAAAAATAGAGCCTTTGTTGAGGATATTGAGAACTCGCTCAAATTCGGTTTTTGTAAAACTGATTCTATTGTGCTTTTCTAATTGATTTTTGAGGTTTTCAATTAAAGATGCTTCGTCTTTGATGGAAACAAAAGAATAGCCCAATTTTTGGAGTTGGACAATTAATTGTTCTTCTAATACTGCTTCGGATTGCTTTGCCATTATTAAGATGATGATTTTAGAATGGTGTATTTAAACTTTTGTCCCTTTGCGACCAAATCAATTGTCGTGCCACTGGAACGACTTTCTTATTAATCAATCGTAAAACATTAGTAATTTCTTATTCCTCAAATTTGATAAAATTCAAAATAGTTGTATTTTTGTATTGTAACCGAAACGTTTAGGACGTTTGAGCGAGGGACTTCGTCTATAAGGACATTCAGCGTCGGTTTTATAAAAAACGCTTCGAGTAATCAAAGCGTTTTTTTCTTTATGTAGAAGGTCTGTAAAACAAGCCTGTTTTTCTTTCTCGACTTCTGAACTTGCCTGATTTCCTTTACTACAAAATATTTATCATCTTTTTCTTTCTCGAAAATTAGTGATGCACGGTTATTTCTAACATCATATCTAACATTGTCTGGATTTAGAATTACCTCTAATATTTCAATAAAATGGTGTTTCTGAACGGCAATTTGACCTAATTTAGCCTCTTTTATCGGGTTTCCATGTCGTTCCATCGTGTGACTGATACTGTATGTGTCAAGTGTCAGAACATAGTCTGTAACATCTATATTGGTCATGTTGCTAATCAATAAACCCAATTCTTTACTCACTATTCCCAAGTCTATTCTTTTATATTCATTTTCAATATTGTTAATGGTTAGTTCAAAAAGTTCTTCAATTTGCTCTTCAATGGTCATAAGCTATTGCTTTTAAATATTCATTTTATCCTCCTAAATTTTTCACTTACACAAACATCTGCTGCAATGATCCTTTCTTCCAAAGCTCCGTTTGCTTAATTTGTGTATCAACCTTATTTATCTTTTCATCAATTGCCGTTAGAAAATTGGCGATTTTGGTTTGTTCTTGGAAGGAGGGAATTGGTATTAGTATTTTCTCAATTTCGGTCTTGCTAATTTCTGGAAATGTTGAACCATTTGCCCTTGTTGTTAATTCATGTTTGTTTTCTTTAATCCAATTGAATACAAATAAATTGTTAATTCCTTCTTTGACAATCAAAGATTGAAAACCCTGATTTGTCGTACATTCTTCAAGTGCAATTGAGGCTTCTCCAATTGTTGCTCTTGTTGTAAGCAAAATTGTTCCAATTGGCAGTTTTTTAGCGGATGATTTTTGTAACCCTAATTCGGTTAAAGTCCTAATGCTTTTTGAAACATAATCTGATTTGATTTCTGTTGGCGTGAACCATTGTATGTTTCCGTTCCAATATTCTGGATTGATTGTGTCAGGAGTTCCCCCACCTATTATTTCACAAGTCACTCCCAACTTCTTCACCTCCCAATCCTCAAAATCATTCCCCTCATCATCTTTAAAGCGTATTTGTTGCGAAAATAACTTTTGCATTACCCCTTTTTTATAGGTTTCCAAAAGGCTTTTCTTTTTCTTTAAGGCTTGGAGTTTTTTATCTATGGTACTTAAAAAAGTGTCTATTTTTTGTTGTTCAGGGAGAGTGGGGAAGGAGATTTTTAAAGTAGCCAATTGACTTGAATATAAATGGACAACAGAAACCCCCTGTGCTAAATTTGCAATATCTTGCTTTTTAGCACTGTTCAACAAATAAGAAAGAAAAACGCCATTATTTCTTGTTTTAATAATGTTCAAATCACCGCCTAATGCAATACCACTTTTTAGTACACAAGATGCAGTGGCAATATCAATTTGCGTTTCGCCCGAAGCTGGAATAATTACATCATTTGCTTCGCTTAAAACCAAATCTTTAATATCAATATTGGTTCTTGATTTTATTTCATTGATAGTTTCTTTATAAACTGTATAAAGTTCTCCATACCGAATACATTCAGTGTCTCCATTTTCGGAAATATCTGCTTTTGAAATTCCTTTACCTTTTGAAAATTTTGCCACTTCTCCCAACTTCTTTAACTCCCAACTATCAGAAAATTCAGAGAAACGCAATTTTGGTACATTATTTTGCTTTTCCATCGTTTAAAAAGGTGTTGAAATGTTAAGTTCATTACAAAAATCCGCAATGGTGTTATCTAAGGTTACCATATCAGAATCCAATGCTTTTATTTCCTCGGCAATGGCATTAATATTAATGCTTTCTTCGGCTTCAAAAGTATCCACATAACGGGGTATGTTTAGGTTGTAATCGTTGGTGGCAATTTCTCCCAAACTGGCTTTTTTGCTGTATTTTAAGGTTTCGGTTCGGTTGCGGTAAGTATCAATAATCTTTTCAATATCATCAAACCGTAAAACATTTTGGGTTTTAATTTTCTCAAAATCATTGCTGGCATCAATAAATAAAACGTCGTCAGGGTTTTCACGGCATTTTTTAAATATCATAATACACGTAGGAATACTTGTCCCGTAGAAAATATTGGCAGGTAAGCCAATCACGGCATCCAAGAAATTACGGTTTTCAATCAAATATTTACGGATATGTTGTTCTGCTCCACCTCTAAACAAAGCACCGTGCGGAAGTACCAGAGCCATTGTTCCGTTTTCTGCCAAATGGTGTATCATGTGCTGTACAAAAGCAAAATCGGCTTTGCTACTCGGGGCAAGTTTACCGTATTGGCTAAAACGGTCGTCACTCGTAAATAAAGGATTGGCACTCCATTGAGCCGAAAAAGGAGGGTTGGCTACAATAGCTTCAAATTGGAGGTCAATATGTTGCGGATGCTCAAGGGTATCTTCCTGCTTAATATCAAACTTACGATAATGGACACCGTGCAGAATCATATTCATCCGTGCCAAGTTGTAGGTAGTACGGTTCATTTCCTGACCGTAAAAGTTATTAACTTCTTCCACTTCTTTGGCCACACGGAGCAACAATGAACCAGAACCACACGTAGGGTCATATACGCTACGGAGCTTAGTTTTGCCCGTCGTAACAATCTTGGCAAGGATTTTACTTACTTCCTGTGGCGTGTAAAACTCACCCGCTTTTTTACCTGCACCACTGGCAAACTGTCCAATCAAATA
>NZ_CBABQS010000134.1:0-5977 GCF_964672035.1 Arcicella sp. | reverse complement strand
GCTGATATGTTGGGAATTCCAGCGGTTACTTTTGAAAAAAAACTGGTAGGATTAATTCCAAACTCAATTATATTTAGGGGAGCAGGCGAATTAAAAAGATAATTAATTGCCTTGAGTTTCAAGTAGGGATGAATGAATTTCATCCCTTTTTTTGTAATAAATTTCTTAAATTGCACTAAATTCCTCCATAAACCCTCTTTGAATATGTGTGATACCTTCATAGCCTTGCCCTCCGCTACCAAGACCTCAAGTTTGATATTTGGTAAAAACTCCGACCGTGAGCCTAATGAAGCCCAAGCAATTGTGCATTTCCCAAGATTAAAACACAACGAAAAATTACTCCGTTGTACCTACATTGACGTGGCACAAGTAGAGGAAACTTTTGAGGTAATTCTTTCCAAACCATTCTGGATGTGGGGTGCTGAAATGGGTGTAAATGAATACGGTGTGACCATCGGAAATGAGGCAATTTTTACAAAAGTAAAATTTCAGAAAACTATCAAAGGTTTGACGGGAATGGATTTATTAAGGCTTGCGCTTGAACGATCAAAAACGGCAAATGAAGCACTGATTTGCATCACTGATTTATTGAAATCCTACGGTCAAGATGCTTGTGGAGGTTATCAAAATCGTGATTTTTTCTATCATAATTCTTTCATTATTGCCGATTCAGAGGAAGCATGGATTTTGGAAACTGCTGGAAGTGAATGGGTTGCAAAAAATGTAAGGCACTACGGCAGTATTTCAAACGGTTTAACGATAGGAGAAGATTATGATTTAATTTCAGAAAATGCCATTGATTTTGCAAAAGCAAAAGGTTGGTATAAAACGGGTAATTTTAATTTTACGAAAGCCTATTCCGACCCGCTATTTTCTTGGGCGAGTGCTTGTAAAGTTCGTCAAAAAACTACTATGCAAGGAGCAACTCAAGAAGCATTTAGTGTGAAATCAGCCATTGAAATTTTATCTTCTCATCATCTGCCCAGCCATAAATTTGCTCCGCATAAAGCTAATACAAGTGACGTTTGTATGCACGCCACGGGTAAATTTAATCCAAATCATACGGTTGGTTCAATGATTGTGGAAATTAGAAAAGACAAACCTATAACTGTTTGGCTGACAGGTACTTCTAATCCTTGTTTGTCAATTTACAAACCATTTTTCTTCGGAGAAAATGGCGTGTTGAATGAAACTAATCAAGTGCCAGATGTAAAATTTGACCGTAAAACATTATGGTGGATTTCAGAAAGATTGTATCGTTTAGGAAACCTAAATTATCCAAATCTCAAAAATATTATTTCTGAAGACCAATCGAAATTACAAAGTGAATTTATCGAAGAAGAACAAAAATTGTTCGCTAAAAATCCAACGGAAAATGAACTTCAAGAATTTTCAAAAAATAGTTTCCAAACGGCATTTAAAGCCTTGATTGATTGGAATAATAAAGCCTCAAAATTTGCTTGGCGACCAACCTCTTGGAATCCGATTTACTATTTTACTTGGAAGAATATGAATAGAAAAGTTGGATTGTAATTTTGTTATCTCATTGATTATTAATAGCTTAATCAATAAATGAAATAAATAATTATTACCTTCGATAAATAAAACAATCTATCATTTTAAACTTTAAAATCATGCTCAAAAAAATCCTAATCGGCCTTGGAATGTTGGCAATAATCTTATTGATTGCCTTTCAAGTTATTAAATCAAAAACTAAAAGTTCAAGTCCTGAAGTGAATCAAACTTATTCCGTTGGCACTGCCAAAGTAAATTTGTTTTATTGTGAACCTTCTAAAAAAGGTCGTAAAATCTTTGGTGGTTTAATAAAATACGGAGAAGTTTGGCGTACAGGAGCAAATGAACCCACCACTTTTGAAACGGATAAAAACCTTGTGATTGATGGTAAACAATTGCCAGCAGGAAAATATTCATTGTGGACAATTCCACAACAAGATAGTTGGACAGTCATTATCAACAAAGAAATACCCTATTGGGGCGATGGTTCTAATGGGAAAGCCGCAAGAAATGACAAAGAAGATGTTATTCAGGTAGTATTGCCAGTTGAGAAATTGACCGTTCCGCAAGAAAAATTATCAATTGATGCGTTGAATAATGCCCTGACCATCAAGTGGGATATGACAAAAGTTTCCGTACCCATTGTGGTTGAATAGTTTTAGAACACATTTATCATAAAAATCCTGCAAGAACATTTTTGCAGGATTTTTTTATAGGTAAACAATTCGTAATTTTGTACTTTATTAAGATTTTAGAAAATAAAGAATAATGTTAAACGTATCAAATGTTTCGCTCCGTTTCGGAAAACGGGTGCTTTTTGAAGATGTAAATATCAAATTTGTGGAAGGCAACTGTTACGGGCTCATTGGGGCAAACGGAGCGGGGAAATCCACCTTTTTGAAAATCCTTTCGGGCGAATTAGATTCACAGACTGGAAATATTTCGATGAACCCAGGCGAACGGATGTCATTTCTTAAACAAAATCATTTTGAATTTGAGGAAGTATCTGTTTTACAGACTGTTATCATGGGTAACAAGCGTATGTATGACGTAATGGTGGAGAAAGATGCGATCTATTTGAAGGAAGATTTTACGGAAGAAGATGGAAATCGTGCGGCCGACCTTGAAGCTGAATTTGCCGAAATGAATGGCTGGGAAGCCGAATCAGAAGCGGGTTCGTTATTGAGTGGTTTGGGAATAAAAGAAGATTTGCATTATACTTTGTTGAAAGATATTTCTGGTTCTGAAAAAGTGAAAGTGCTTTTGGCACAAGCCCTTTTTGGCGCTCCCGACATTTTGTTACTCGATGAACCAACCAACAATTTGGACATTGAATCTATCCTTTGGTTAGAGAATTTCTTGACAAATTTCAAAAATACCGTTATCGTTGTGTCCCATGATAGACACTTTTTGGATAATGTCTGTACACATATTGCAGATTTGGATTTTGGTAAGATTCAACTTTACGGTGGAACGTACACTTTCTGGTATGAATCATCACAATTAGCGGCTCGCCAACGTTCGGATCAAAACAAAAAGTCGGATGAAAAACGGAAGGAATTAGAAGAGTTTATTCGTAGGTTCTCAGCCAACGTTTCCAAGTCAAAACAAGCAACTTCTCGTCAGAAAATGTTGGATAAATTGCAAGTGGACGACATCAAACCTTCATCAAGACGTTATCCATTTATCAACTTTAAGCCAGAACGTGAAGCGGGTGACCAATTGCTTTCGGTTGAAGGTTTATCCGTAAAAAATCAAGAAGGTGGATATATCTTTAAAGATGTTTCATTTACGCTAAATAAAGGCGATAAATTGGCCGTTTTATCAAGGGATTCATTGGCAATTAGTGCCTTGTTTGATGTGCTCATGGGCGAGCGAGTTGCAGATGCAGGTGAGTATAAATGGGGTGTTACAACCACACAGTCATATTTACCTAACGACAACGCAAAATATTTTGAAGATGGGTCAATCAATTTAGTAGATTGGTTACGTCAATATTCAGCCGAAAAAGACGAATCATTTATCCGTGGATTTTTAGGTAGAATGTTATTTTCGGGCGATGAAGCCTTGAAAAAATGTACGGTAATTTCGGGAGGAGAAAAGCAAAGATGTATGTTTTCAAGGATGATGTTATCGGGTTCAAACGTAACCATTTTTGATGAACCAACCAATCACTTAGACTTAGAATCTATTACGGCTTTGAATAATGGCATGGTGGATTTCACGGGTACAATTTTGTTTACTTGTCATGACCATCAGTTAACAGAAACGGTTGCCAATAGAATGTTAGAAATTGGATCAAAAGGGTTTTTAGATAAATTAATGACCTTTGACGAGTACATTACCGACAGCAATGTAAAAGTTCAGAAAGAGAAGATTTACTAATCATCAGAATAGTATTATAACAAGAAACCCTGAGAAAAAAATCTCAGGGTTTTGTTTTGTCTCAAAGCAAGGTGTGTTTCAAATAATCCGTGTATTAATGAATTAAGATTAAGTGGTTAGAATAATGAAATTTTGTGGTCTTCTTAAAGTGCTTAGGCAAATTTTTTAAAAATTTGTGGCTGGCTAATTAATAAAGTGGTTAGAATTCTGATGAGTAGTGGACTTATGAATGTGGTTAGGACAAAATTTGTTTAAAATTTGTGGCTAATTAATAAAGTGGTTGGAATTGTGATGTATAGTGGACTTCTGAATATGATTAGTACAAAATTTATATTAAAAAATAGTGATTAATATTACAAATTAGTGCTTAATTTCTTTAAAATGTGGTTAAGGAATATCGTATAAGTAGTTAGTATTTATACTTAATTCAGAAAGCTACCACTTTCTTTTATTGGATTTATTGATTTGTATTATTCTAATTACATACTTATAACGAATAAAGTTTCATTAGGTCACATTTGTCCTTGCATAAGTCAGAATATGCAATTTTTGATATTTGCTAATTAATTAATATTCATCTGCTTAACGAATTTTAAAGTTTAAATTCCGAATAATATTCCGTTTATAGATTATATACTTGTAAGAAATTTTTTTATAAATATTTTAATAATTTGCTGTTTTAATAATTTAGCCATTTAATAATTTATGACAGATTTAATACCTCTTTGGAATAATTAATTCTTAAATTCGTTTTAAAAGCACGTCACTTTTAACAAAATCGAATTACAATGAAAAATCTATTAATTATTACCTCTTTATTTATACTGGGCTTTGTGTGTTCTTGCAAGAAGGATGAGACAACAACGCCAACAAAACCTAAAAAAGAAATCATTTCTTCAAAAACATGGATTGTGGGAGATGTTACTTCCTCTGGAGTTTCAGTTTATAAAAAGGAAAACAAACCTGCTGATAACATTTATGATTTGAGTAAAGTAGTTCTTAAATTCAATGCTGATGGTTCTTTGACGGGTGTTGACAATAATGGTAAAGCTGTTCCAAGTGCAAAGTGGATTTTGGCTACTGATGAATCTAAAATCACTATTTCAAATACGGGAATTAATGGGCTTGATGGAGATTTGCCAATTGTACAGGTAACTGAAACGGTTTTTGAAGTAAAAGGAAAAGTTACGCTTACCACACCAATTGCAGGAACATTTGATGGTAATATTAAACTGGTGCCACAATAATTTTTTCAAAGGTAAAATTCTAAAAATCAGTCAGTTGAAGAATTGACTGATTTTTTTTGCAACATTTTAACGTTTGAGGTTGGGAATTTAAAAATAAAGCCTTAATTTTGCAGTCCCAAATAATGGGAAATGGCTTTGTAGCTCAATTGGATAGAGCATCTCACTACGGATGAGAAGGTTTGGGGTTCGAATCCCTACAAGGTCACAATTATACATTACATTTTTTTATTAAAGCCTTCAAATACTTACTTAAATGTATATTTGAAGGCTTTTTTCTTTGCTATTTTATGCAATAGCAAACATTATTTTACCAACATAATACGTTTATTTCTGACCCAATATCTGCCCCAATGAAAATTAACTACAAAATGTTAACTGATAAAATGGATGATAATGGATTTTGTCCAATTTTCATTCGATCTTCTATTAATTCTCAGGCTTTCAAATATTTTACTGGCGAAAAGTGTAAACCTGCTGATTGGGATATTGATAAGATGAAATTTAAGCGTTCGCATGAAGGATGGCAGAATGCTAATGAGCGTCTTTCTAAACTCCGCTCTGATTTAGAGAGTGCTGCACATAATTTTAAACTCCAAAGAATTATTCCTACCCCTCAGCAATTAAAAGACTGCATCGCTCCACAATCCTCCAAGACTGAAAATGTAGTTTCTTATTCTATTGTAGTGTTTGGAAAACTTTAAATTGTCGGATAAAGTTTTGTTAGTTTAATTCTTGCATTCTCATTTTTGAATTGCCAATTAATCATTTTTTTCTTTTGATTTTGTTGATTCATCCATCTTTTTGCAACGATTTCAACTTCTTTTTTATCC
>NZ_CBABQS010000133.1:0-6190 GCF_964672035.1 Arcicella sp. | reverse complement strand
TTGGAATGTGAGTTTGAGGGATGAAACGGATTTTGGTGGAAAGGAATTAACGGGAACGGCCTTGTTCACTTACGGCATGGCTTGGGGAATTAATCATGGTTTAATTAGCAAAAAAATGTACAAACCCATGGTTGCCAAAGCCATAAACGCTATGCTGAAAGATTGCGTACATCCCAACGGATTTTTGGGTTATGTGCAAGGAACGGGTAAAGAACCAAAAGACGGACAACCTTTATCGTTTGAAAAAGTACCCAACTTCGATGATTTTGGCGTTGGCTGTTTCCTTTTAGCGGGTGCGGAGGTTTATAAAATGAAGTAAAATATCAAAACCATGAAAAAATATATTTTTCTTATTTTAAGCTGTATATGCTTAATTAGTGCCAAACAAAAATCCAAACCAACGCTCTATATTATCGGTGATTCAACCGTGAAAAATGGCTCTGGGAAAGGCGCTGACGGACAATTTGGATGGGGAACACTTATACACGAACATTTTGATACAACTAAAATACATATCGAAAATCATGCCATTGGTGGCAGAAGTAGTCGTACTTTTTTGACGGAAGGACGCTGGGAAAAAATCTTGAAAAATCTCAAAAAAGGAGATTTTGTCATGATGCAATTTGGACATAATGACGGCGGAGCCATCAACGATACCACCAGAGCCAGAGGCACCATCAAAGGAACGGGCGAAGAAACCCAAGAAATTGATAATATGCTCACCAAAAAGCATGAAATCGTGCATTCTTACGGTTGGTATATGCGAAAATACATCAGCGAAACCAACGAAAAAGGTGCTACGGCAATTGTGTTTTCACCCGTGCCTCGAAATGTTTGGAAAAACGGTAAAATCCCGAGGGATGGCTATACCAAATGGGGGGCAGAATCGGCTCAAACGACCGGGGCATTTTTTGTGGATTTGAATGAATTGGTTTCGGTAAAATATGAATTATCAAGCGAAGCAAAACTGAAAGCAGATTTCTTCCCGATTGACCATACGCACACCAATTATGCAGGAGCAAAACTCAATGCTACAACGGTAGTAGAAGGCGTAAAAACTTTGAAAGATTGCAAAATCAACCAATTTGTATTGACCGAAAAGCAAATTGAAAAACGTAAAAAAGAAGTTCTAGTGATTGAAACGGGTTCTGTCTTTCCAATGCCAAATTCGTGGATTGATAAAGATACTGGTCATAAATTGGTGCGTTTATCGAGCGTAGAAGGCAATAATGCAAGTTTTTACTTTCACAATAATCCATTTTTGGCCGAAAAAGACGGTGACTTAATGGCTTTTTACAATAGCACGCCCGAAGGGAAAATGTTGTACTCGGTCAATCTGAAAACCTTAGAAAATAAACCACTGACTAACCGTAGTAAAATTGGTGGTGAAATATTTGCTCCCAAACGGGGCGAGTTATTTTTTCAACGAAAAGACAGCGTTTTTGCCACGTCAATTGTTACACAAAAAACTCGTTTGGTGTATGTTTTTCCTGCTGATTTCAAGGGTTCGATTGCCACGATAAATGCCGATGAAAAAATCTTGGCGGGTGGTCAAAAAGAAGGAGATACGGAGAGAGAAATTTTGAAGAATTTTCCCGAGAAAAAAGACTTTTTTGATAGAATTTTTGATGCTAAAATTCCCAATACGCTTTTTACGGTAAATATTGAAACGGGTGAATTGAAGAAAATTCACAAAGAAAACACTTGGTTGGGACACATTCAGTTTGTTCCTCAAAATCCAAATATGTTGATGTTTTGTCACGAAGGGCCTTGGCATAAAGTGGATAGAATGTGGACAATTGACATTCAAAATCAGCAAGTAAAATTGATGCACAAAAGAAGTGTGGAAATGGAAATTGCGGGACATGAATTTCCGAGTTGGGACGGCAAAACGATTTGGTTTGATTTACAAATTCCGAAGGGGCAAACCTTTTATTTGGCAGGAACAAATATTGAAACGGGCATAGAAAAACGCTTTCAAATGCAACGTGATGAGTGGTCGATTCACTTCAATATTTCACCACACCAAACGCTTTTTGCGGGCGATGGGGGCGATCCTGGACAAGTTGCTAAAGCCAAAGATGGACAATGGATTTATCTTTTTAGTCCCGAAGGTGATGTGTTAAAATCAGAGAAATTGGTGAATATGAAGCATCACGGGTACAAATTTGAGCCAAATGTGCATTTTTCACCCGATGGCAAGTGGATAATTTTCAGAGCTAATTTTGAAGGCAGAGAACAAGTATATGCCGTTGAAATTGCCAAGAAGTAAGTTCTGTCTAATTCGCACAACTAACGCTGGCTGGGTTTTGAGCCAGCCAGCGTTAAAACTTGACTTTTGTACATTCCAGAACAAACTAATTCAACTAACAACTTTTGTACAACCATACCGTATCTTTGTACAAAATGCTCAATACTCCCCTCCAAATTCTTTATCGTGACGTACATCTCGTTGCCATCAATAAGCCCCACAATTTACTGGTGCATCGTTCGCCCATTGCGGCGGATGAAAGCGTTTTTGCGTTACAATTACTCCGTGACCAACTCAATTGTTGGGTAAATCCTTGCCATCGAATTGATAGAAAAACGGGCGGCGTTTTGCTGTTTTCTTTATCGAAAGAAGCCGACAGAGCCATGCAAATGAAGTTCGAAAATCGTCAATGTGATAAAAAATACTTGGCCTTGGTCAGAGGATATTTGCCAGCCGAAGGTACCGCCGACCGACCCTTAGAAAACGAGAAAGGGGTGATGAAAGATTCCATTACGCATTATCGTTGTTTGCAACAAATTGAATTGGATATTGAAGTGAGTCGTTACCCAAAATCAAGGTATTCTTTGGCGGAAGTTATTCCTGAAACGGGCCGAATGCACCAAATCAGAAGGCATTTTGCGCAATTACGACATTATTTAATTGGCGATAAAGCGTACGGAGATTGTAAACATAATAAGATGTTTGAGGAAAATTTTGATTTAAATACCATGCTACTTCACGCCCGAGAATTGAGTTTTGAACACCCTTTTACGCAAGAAAATGTTACGATAATTGCTCCACTTCACGAGGAATTTTCCACAATATTAGAAAAGATAGGAATGGATTCTTCCAATTTTTAATGCATTTAACCCAATAATTATCAGTATATTTATTGCTAAAATAACATCCTTTAGTAAAATGGAAACCGTATCCACTAAATTGAGAAGAATACGAGAAATATTCGGTTACAGCCAAGAATACGTGGCTGAACGTATGGGTATTTCACAGCCAGCTTATTGGCAAAAAGAAAATGGGAAAAGAATGCCTTCCGATGAACGTTTTGAACAAATCGCTGAATTGTATCATTTGACGCTGGAAGATTTAAAATACGGAGAGATTAATTCGGTTTTAATTAAAGTGCATGAGTTGCAAATTGAAATTTTGAAAAAGAAAATACCAGTTGGTATCTCATAAAAAAATCCACAAATACTTGTGGATTTTTTTATTACGCTTTACTTAAATCTTGGGTCAACTGAGAAATGAGGACAAATTTGAACCACATCTGGCGGAGCAAACGGTTCATCGTCAATTTTGGTGAATAAAAAAGATAGTTCAAATCAGAATACTAATACATTCCAATTCTTTCTATTGAGCTACATTTTAAATTATAAAAGTATTCTTGAAGTTGGGTATGAATAGCTTTTCACCAAAATTGACGACGACCCATTTTAAACGCAATACTTACCTGTCCCAGAAATACGCTAACGAATCCGTTTTATTTCAACAATAATCAAGTCGAGTTCAAATATACTTTTCTCCATTAAACCCATACCCAACAAAGGATAGCGACAGCTTAATACTTCAACGGCTTGGGAAAGAATCACTTTCATTCGGGAAATGAGTTGATTTTACAAGCACATAGACCATCATTTAACCCAATTTGGCGTTTAAATGAATCATATAAGAACAGTGTACCGAAATCACTTTTCGATACGCTGTTCTTTTTGAAAATAGTATTTATCGAATGATAGAATTTAAAACGAAATAGGCAATTCAACCATCGTTTTATCCCAAGCCACCATCATAATTGCCTCATTCAATTTATCATTCGCTTGCTTGAATTGTATGGTAAGATTTTCCACCACTTCATCCAAATTTTTAACTGGAGCCTTAAATCTTACTACATCCATTGATTCTTTATAACTGTACTCGCCCCATTGGTCCAAATCGGTATTCAAAATAATTGTCCATTCAGTTTCAGTAGGGATAGCGTACAAAGAATAGGTTCCTGCTTTTACCTTTTTCCCTTGAATCGTTACATCATTAAAAAATTTTATTTCTGTAGCTTCATTGGCTCCTACCCGCCACATTTTACCATAAGGAATCAATTTTCCAAAAACTTCTCTATCCTTCTTATTTGGGCGACTGTACGTTATCCGAGCCAAAGCTTTATCATTCCATTCGGGTTTAGGAGAAAATTTGCGGTCATGGGCAAAATTATCAGGATAATAAGCCATATCCATCGGACTTTTATCAAGTCCTCTCAATTTTTGAGCATTTGCACCCAAAATAGTTAGCATTAAAATGCCAGTTAAGATTAATGTGTTTTTCATTAGTTTATTGTTAATTGTTGAGTTGGAAATTAAGTAAAAATATAAAAACTGTCATTGAGAATAGATTAAGGCAATCATAATTTTTTATAAAACGTATAAAAACTGTCATTGCGAGGTACGAAGCAATCTGTTGGATTAATGAAAGTATGTTTGAATACTATGAGTTGAAAAAACTTAAAGTTTTCAAACATAAGCTAACAGATTGCTTCACTGCGTTTGCAATAACAAAACTCAGAGCTTTGTCATTGCGAGAATCTCTAAGGTTAATAAAATATGTTTGAATACTGTTCGTCGAAAGAGTTTAAAGTTATTTTCTCGTAAGCAAACAGATTGGTTTAACGAAACTCCGATTCACTTCGTTCGCAATGACAAAACCAATAAAATTTTACTGCGTTTGCAATAACAAAACTCATAGATTTTTTCCACAAATCTATTCATTTCCCTAAATTAAATCAATGCTATTGGGCAAAGCATCTTTATTCCGTATTTTTGTGAAAATTTTATTAATCATTACAATTTGGCAGGATTTATGAAATTCTGAGTTAGACGTTTTACGACTGATAAGTAATAACTGCCCAAAACAACTGATGTTAAGAACTCACAATAATGGCGAACTTCGCCTTGCTCATGTAAACCAAACCGTAACCCTTTGCGGTTGGGTACAACGCTCTCGTGACAAAGGGGGCATGATTTGGATTGACCTCCGTGACCGCTACGGCGTTACGCAATTGATGCTCGAAGAAGGCAAAACACCCAAAGAAATCTTAGATTTATCTCGTACTTTCGGACGTGAATTTGTTATCTCTGCCACGGGTTTAGTCGTTGAGCGTTTGTCGAAAAATGATAAAATGCCTACGGGTGATATTGAAATAAAAATTACTGACCTTTCTGTATTAAATCCTGCCAAACTTCCTCCTTTTTTAATTGAGGACGAAACCGACGGTGGCGATGACATCAGAATGAAATATCGTTATCTTGATTTACGTAGAAATCCTGTTCGTCAGAATTTAATATTGCGTCATAGTGTAGCAAAAGCAACTCGCCAATACCTCGATAATCAAGAGTTTATTGAAGTTGAAACGCCCGTTTTGATTAAATCAACGCCCGAAGGAGCAAGAGATTTTGTCGTTCCTTCACGGATGAATCCAGGGGAGTTTTACGCCTTGCCACAGTCGCCTCAAACCTTCAAACAATTATTGATGGTCTCGGGTTTTGACCGTTATTACCAAATCGTAAAATGTTTCCGTGACGAAGATTTACGTGCCGACCGTCAGCCTGAATTTACGCAAATTGACTGCGAAATGTCATTCATCGAACAAGAAGATATTCTTAATATGTTCGAGGGCTTGATTCGCCATCTTTTCACCGAAGTAAAAGGCTTAGATTTAGGTGAAGTATCTCGCATGACCTACGACCACGCCATGAAATTTTATGGTTCAGACAAACCAGATATTCGTTTTGATATGAAGTTTGTTGAACTAAAAAGTGAAGAGGTAGATTTAGTTTCGGGTAAAGATTTTGTCGTTTTTGATTCAGCCAATACCGTTGTTGGAATTTGTGCCAAAGGTTGTGCAGAATACACTCGCAAGCAAATGGACGAATTGAC
>NZ_CBABQS010000132.1:0-6411 GCF_964672035.1 Arcicella sp. | reverse complement strand
GAAGAATCTTTGAGGGCTATTTTGAAGGAAATGGAGGAAAAAAACGTGGAAGAAATTACGGCTGAAACGGAAATTTTTATCTTTCCAAGCTATAAATTCAAACTTTGCAAAGGCATTATCACCAATTATCATCAACCAGAAAGCACATTGATTTTATTGATTGCGGCACTTATTGGCGAAGATTGGCGAAGAGTTTATGAAGAAGCCATGACGAAAGATTATCGTTTTTTGAGTTATGGTGATTCTTCGCTTTTACTCCCGTAGTGCACACTTTAGTCTGTGCTACTTTTTCATTCCTTCTTTTATCTTTCTTTCAGCAGCATTTTCCTGTGGTTCATAAAAGATTTTATCCTTAATCTCATCGGGTAAAAACTGTTGTTCAACGTAATTTCCTTCGTAATTATGGGCGTATTTGTAGCCTTTTCCGTAGTCTAATTCCTTCATTAGTTTGGTCGGAGCATTGCGTAAATGCAATGGAACGGGCAAATTTCCCGTCTGACGCACCAAAGCCAAAGCATTATCAATCGCCAAATATGCCGAATTACTTTTGGCGGATGTTGCCAAATAAATCACCGTTTGCGAAAGAATGATACGTGCTTCGGGCAAACCAACCGCCCGAATGGTTTGAAAACACGTATTTGCCATCAAAAGGGCATTCGGATTGGCAAGTCCAATGTCTTCCGAAGCCAAAATCATCATGCGTCGGCCAATAAACTCAATGTCTTCACCTCCTTCAATCATGCGAGCGAGCCAATAAATCGCAGCGTCAGGGTCAGAGCCACGAATGGATTTAATGAAAGCCGAAATAATATCGTAATGTTGCTCGCCATCTTTGTCGTACAGTGCAATGTGCTGTTGCAATTTCTCCACGACCATCTCGTTGGTAATTTCCAAAATTCCCTCCCCTTCGTTGAAAGTCGTGACCAATTCCAAAATATTATACAACTTCCTACCATCTCCACCCGAAAACTGCAACATCGCTTCGTATTCTTTGATGACGACTTTTTTATGCTTTAAGAAAACGTCTTTTTCTAAGGCTTGATTGACCAAATAAATCAGTTCATCCTTACTTAAAGGTTTGAGAACATACACCTGACAACGAGACAAAAGTGCCGAAATAACCTCGAATGAAGGGTTTTCGGTAGTTGCTCCGATGAGTGTAACCGTCCCTTTTTCAACCGCTCCCAACAATGAATCTTGTTGTGATTTTGAAAAACGGTGAATTTCATCAATGAATAAAATGGGCGAAGGGCTATCGAAAAACTGTTGTTTTTTAGCTAAATCAATCGTTTCCCGAATATCTTTTACCCCCGAATTAATGGCAGAAAGCGAATAAAAAGGACGTTTGAGAGCCTTAGCGATGATGCTCGCCAAAGTAGTTTTCCCAACGCCTGGAGGTCCCCAAAGTATAAAAGAAGGCACACGACCAGCCTCCACCGCCCGACGAAGCACGGCTTTTGGACCCACCAAATGTTGTTGCCCGACGTATTCATCAAGCGTATCTGGACGCATTCTTTCGGCTAATGGCTGCATAAGAATAGATTAAAAACGAAAACGAACAAACTCAAAAATATCCCCTTTCTTAAACCCCTGATTTTCAGCGGGTAATTCCATAAAACCATCACAATCGGTTAAATTAGCAAAGTCGGCGGAGCCACTGCCTTCAAAGGGAGTAGCCATTAATTTTCCGTCTTGAAAATACGTTTTTACGGGTACGAAATACGTTAAATCGGGCTTGAAAAATACGTCTTTATCCAACACTACGACTTCATTTCTACGCTCTAAAAAGTATTTACAGAAACATAAAAACGTAGAAACGGGGTTTCCTGGTAAGGCAAAAACGGTTTTTCCTTCGTCATTTTTACCAAACCAAAAAGGTTTCCCAGGCTTTTGGGCAACTTTATGAAAGAGTTTTTTTACGCCTAAATCATCCAGAATTTCGGGAACAAAATCCTTCTTTCCTGCCGACACACCGCCACTCAACAAAATAACGTCATGGTTCGATAAAATTTCTTTTAATTTACTGAATAACAAGGCTTTATCATCCGTTAAATGAAACAAATTTGCCTTCACTCCTACCCTTTCCAAAGCCGCCGATAATAGATAAGAATTGGACATTCTGATTTGAAAAGGCAAAGGATTTGCAGTAATTTCCACCAATTCATCGCCCGTAGAAATCACGGCAACTCTGGGTGGCATTTCTACTTTTACCATTGCCTTTCCAACCGATGCCATTACCGCAATTTCGGGCGGAGAAATTTTTAAGCCTTTTTGTAAAAGCGTATCATCCGATTTTCTGTCGGCACCTTGGCGATGAACGTTTTGTCCTTGTGAAATCTCCGATAATGGAATCGAAATTTTAGCCACTTTTACACCATCAACTTCTTGAATTTCAACGTCTTCGTAGCGAATAACGGTATCGCAACCCAAAGGCAAAACTGCCCCAGTCATTACTTCAATACAATTTTCGGAATTTTGAAGGGATTTTTGAGCTTCGCCAGCGTACTGGGTAGCTTCAATTTGGAAACTTTCTGCTTTCTGATTTATCGCAATGCCATCCATCGCCACTCTATCAAAGGGAGGAAAATCTCTATCAGCAGTAATATTTTCTGCTAAAACTTTACCCAAACTTTCCAAAAGGGGAACTTCTGAAATATTGGGTACAAAGGCATTTTCTGCTACTATTTTTAGGGCTTCTTTTACGGAAATCATGGTTTAGGGATTGGGGCTTAGGAATTAGGGATTGCAAGTCAAATTTATCTCCGTTTCCTAAAACCTTTGGCTGATGGTTATATCTTTACACAAAAATAGAAATTTAAGTTTAAAATAAGCGATGAAATCATTTACTCATTTAGATAACAACAATAACCCCTCAATGGTTGATGTCTCCGAAAAAGCCATTACCAAACGCACCGCTACAGCTCAAAGCATCGTGGTTTTGACGGACGAAATTATCGCCAATTTCAAAGATGGCGACCTCCAAACTAAGAAAGGTTCTGTGCTGCAAACCGCTATTATTGCGGGGACAATGGGTGCAAAAAAGACTTCAGATTTAATTCCGCTTTGTCATCCATTGGGATTAGATTCTTGCAAATTCAACGTGGAAGTTTCTGGAAATGAGATAATTATAAGATGCACTTGCTCATTAACGGCCAAAACGGGCGTTGAAATGGAAGCACTCACGGGTGCGAGTATTGCCGCCTTGACCGTGTATGATATGTGCAAGGCATTTTCGCACGATATTGTGATTAAAGAGACAAAATTGTTGTTGAAAACGGGTGGGAAAAGTGATTATGGAATGAAACACGATTCTCCAGAATCGTAAAATAAAATGATAAATTTATCCATCTCAGCCCTTATCCTATCAGGCGGACTCAGTTCCCGCATGGGCGAAGAAAAACGCTTGATTCATTATCACGGAAAAACGCAAGAACAATATCTTTTTGAATTACTAAAACCTTATTTTTCAAAAGTTTACGTATCAATCAATCAAAACCAAACGACTGATTTACCGCACATCCCAGACCTCGATTTGCCGATAAAAAGCCCGATTGTGGGTATATTTTCTGCCTTTCAGAAAAACTCCAATACGGCTTGGTTGGTGGTGGCTTGTGACATGCCTTTTGTGGATGAAAAGACGATTGAATATTTATTACAACACCGCAATCCAGAGAAATATGCCACGGCTTTTGAAAATCCTGACGAATATTTTCCCGAACCATTATTAACCATCTACGAACCTAAAATCTATCCAAACCTGCAAGAAGCCGTTAATCAAGGCAAAAAATCTCCGATGAAAGTATTACAAAATCTTGATATTGAGTTAATCAAAGACTTCGATTTTCAATGGATTAAAAATGTAAATACCGTAGAAGAAAGGACAAAGACAAGACTTTTTTAGTAGAACTTTCCCAAAATGTACTTATTCCTCCAAAACCTTTATTATGCAAGAAATAGCCTTTACCATGAAGCTCAAAAAAGGATTTGAGCAAGAGTACAAAAAACGTCACGATGAGATTTGGGAAGAACTTTCAACCACCCTTCACGAAGCAGGAGTCAGAGATTATGCCATTTATTTGGATGAAAATAGTGGCACTTTATTCGCTGTTCAAAGACGTATCGACGGACACACGATTGATTCACTTCCATCATTACCAATCATAAAAAAATGGTGGGCTTATATGGCGGATATTATGGATACAAATCCCGATAATTCGCCTGTATCGGCACAACTTACCTGCGTGTTTCGGAATTAAAATATACTATAAATCTATGAAATCATTAGTCTGTACGCAACCTCAACAGTTTGATTATCAGCAAATTGAAAACCCAAAAATCACAAATGGCTATGCCATTTTGAAAGTAAAACGTATCGGTATTTGCGGTACAGATTTACACGCTTTTGAAGGCTCTCAGCCTTTTTTTAATTATCCTCGAATCCTTGGGCATGAGTTGGCTTGTGAAGTGTTAGAAATCGAAGAAAATTCTGATTTTAAAGCCGGAGATGCGGTTACTTTTATTCCTTATTTCAGTTGTGGAAAATGTATTGCTTGTAGAAATGAAAAGTCAAATTGCTGTACGGATATACAAGTTTTTGGCGTTCATATTGATGGAGGAATGTCGGAATATATCAACGTTCCAATTCAGTTTTTGGTAAAAAGTCAAGGGCTTTCTTTTGATGAATTAGCTTTGGTTGAACCGTTGGCAATTGGCTGTCATGGTGTGAATCGGGCAAATGTGCAAGCCAATGAATTTGTGTTGGTTGTGGGTGCAGGCCCCATCGGTTTAGGCACGATGGAATTTGCCAAAATCACCGGAGCAAAGGTCATTGCGTTAGATGTAAATGATTCAAGGTTAACATTTTGCCAAGAAAAGCTATCGGTTGATTTTACAATAAATGCTCTCTCAGATAATGTATTGGCACGTTTACAGGAAATTACTAACAACGAAATGCCAACGGTAATTATTGATGCGACGGGCAATTTACGAGCCATCGAAAATGCTTTTCAATACCTCGCTCACGGGGGAAGATATATTTTGGTAGGCTTACAAAAAGGCGAAATTTCATTCAGTCATCCCGAATTTCATAAGCGAGAATCAACTTTAATGAGTAGCCGAAATGCCACTCGACAAGATTTTGAACAAGTGATTGATGCGATGAAAAAAGGATTGGTAAAACCCACAACGTATATTACTCACCGAGTTGATTTTAAACAAGTTAAAGATAACTTTGAGTATTGGCTAAACCCTGCAAATAGGGTGATTAAGGCGATGGTTAATTTTGATAACTAATAAAAAACGCATAAACTCAAATCCAACACTATGAAAAAAATATTTCATTTTATTCTTCTTTTTACACTTTGCAGTATTCAACTTTTCGCCCAAAAGCAATTGACGCTATGGTATAAACAGCCCGCCCGAAATTGGAACGAAGCCTTGCCAATCGGTAACGGACGCATCGGAGCAATGATTTTTGGCAGACCCGAAAACGAACTTATTCAACTCAATGAACAAACGCTTTGGTCGGGCGGACCAATCAATAGAAACCCAAATCCAGAGGCATCAAAACACTTACAGGAAGTCAGAGATGCCATTTTTGCGGAAGATTTTGAAAAAGCCGAGCAATTAACCAAACAATTACAAGGGCTGTATTCAGAAGCCTATCAACCTTTGGGAGATTTGGTTTTGAAGCAAAAATTTAAAGGTGAAGTCAGTAATTATTACCGAGATTTAAACATTGAAAATGCCATTTCATCCACTCGTTTCAAAGTTGGCACTACAGAATTTACCCGTGAATTTTTCGTTTCTGCTCCCGCCCAAGCAATGGTTATTCGACTGAAAAGTAGCACCAAAGGAGCTTTAAATTTCACGGCTTCTACGCAAAGTCTGCATCCAATTTTAGAAACGACTATTGGCAAAAATCAAATAGTTATGCGGGGAAAAACGCCGGTATCAGCGGCGCCAAATTACGTAAGTGATAGAAAAAATCCTATCATTTACGAAGATATGAATAACTGTAAAGGCACTCGTTTCGACTGGCGTTTGGTGTTGAAATCTACCGATGGAAAAGTTAAAACCGACATTTCTGGATTTGAAATTTCTGATGCTACAGAAGCCGTTTTTATCCTCACCGCCGCCAGTAGTTTTAATGGTTTCGATAAATGTCCCGATTCGGAAGGAAAAGACGAAAAAGCATTAGCTGAAAATTATTTAAAATTGAGTAATAAAAAATCTTTCGAGGAATTAAAAACCGCTCATATTGCTGATTATCAAGGTTTTTTCAAGCGAATGAGTTTTTCATTAAACGGAAATCCAAGCGTTGATTTACCCACCGACCAACGACTTTTGAGATATACCGAAGGAGCAAAAGACCCTTCTTTGGAGAGTTTATATTTTCAATTTGGGCGATAT
>NZ_CBABQS010000131.1:0-6490 GCF_964672035.1 Arcicella sp. | reverse complement strand
TATTTACTAAGAAAATAGCCGTTTGTAATCTTCCCCATCTTGCTTCAAGTGTCTTTTGAGGCTCGCTTTTTTCTTCTTCGTCTAAGTCGTAATCGTAGTAATCAGCTAAATAGGGAAAAAGTAGATAAACTTCCCCATTTTTGTCTCCTACTTCACGAAACATTGGCGGTAATATCCACTCTTCTTTTTCACCATCATAAATTCCTGTAAGTGCTTGCATTATATTTTTGATTTAAGTGTTCACAACTATTTCCCCCCAAAAGCCTCCTGCAAAACTGCCCCCATCAACCGTTGAACATCAATTTGTTGGGCTTTATTCTCCGATTCTAACAAACTAATATTTACTAATAATCCTTCCACTTTCGCTACAATGGCTTTTTGTTCGGAAAGAGGGGGAAGAGGAATTGGAAAATTATTAAGATTATTAACTCCTAACTCTGTCTGTTTTGTACTCGTTGCCCCCTTTGTTGATGATACAAGTTGTTGTCCAAAATTTGAATTAATAAAATAACAAATATATCTACTTTCAACAATTGACCTAATTCTTAGAATATGCGAATCAAAAGGTAATCCTTTACATTTTTCATTAGCAATAGCTGACCTTCCAATTGTTCCATCACCAGTAGAATTAACCAAAACGTCAAATTCTTCAAGTAAAGAATCATCAGATAAATTTTCGTACCATTCTTGGTTTACTACTTTTCCATGTTCAACTTCTACATCAAACCATCTCACACATTTTTGATTAAGAATTGTAAAATCTCCGATATTTGAATAAATTGGGCTTTTACCTCTTTTCACTTCTCCAATTTCCCCCAACCGACACCACACCCAATTATCAGGAATTTCAAAGGGTATTTCTTCGGGTTTTATGGGTGCTAATGGTTTTTCTTTACGTAGTTTTCCTTGTTTTATGAGTTCGGCTTTTTGGCTTTTTATGGCTTTTAACAACGTTTGAGCATTATCTTGGCTTGGTTCTGTCAATTTCCCCATCACTGCCTCCTGCAAATAGGCTTGGCGGAGTTTGCTCAAGAGATTGGATTGGGATTTTAGTTCGGTTTGGAAAATATCTTGTCGTAATTTGAAATCATCAACTAATTTATTGATACTTGTTTGAATCTCAATCGGTGGCAAATTTATCTCTACTGATGAAATACTTTTGATTGAAAGTGAAACATTTGCCGCACCTCTCATCAATGGAACAAGGATACTTTCTCTTTGAAAATGTAGATAATTATACAGGAAACGAGCATTTACTTCGTCTTCATTTTTAGGAACTAAGGCACATATAATTGAGCCTACTGCAAATTTACCTTCTTGATAATGAATCCGTTTCATACTGGCGTGTCCATGTCCTGATGATGAAACCAAAGGAATTAATACTGCTTTTGTATCAAATTGATATTCATTATGAGATGTTCTCGCCTCTGCCATTGTAACCATCGGAAATTCTCCTTCAATAGCTTTGGTAATGCCCGTAGCTCCCTTTTCGATGGTACAGATTTCAGATAATTTTACTTTTTTATAATTCATTTTGTGGGTAATTCGTGGAATTTACTATTATTTTCATTTCGTGGAACAAATTGTTTCACAAAAATTTGGATTAGTCCATAAAATAGACTAATTTTGTACTGAGCAATTTTTGTATATCATAACCTGCACCAGCCGGGGTTGCCAGTATTGGCACGGGATACAAAAGATTGCTTTTTTGTTTTTATACATACCCATCTCTTCTAAATTCACTTGCTTTATCAGTTGTAAAAGAATTTCTCTTTATGCTGTAGTAGTTTTTTTTAAAATTACTTAAATCGTACAAATCAATAATCAAACTAAATTTATTTTCTAAGGCTTTGAAGTACCTTGCTTCCCCCGAAAGTATGTATCGTTGTAACGCCCAAAGCATATAATCCACTATACTAAGTTCTGGTGTAAGATTACTTGGTGCAGTTTTAAATTCAAACTTGATTTCTTTTTGACTTTTTCTGAAAGAATTATCTCTTTTTATCGCTTTTTCAATTGCTTCTTTCAATTTTGTTGCACTACTTCCAGCTCTTCCTGCCAAAATTATTTGATAAAAATATCCTTCATCATTCATTCTGTCTTTGAGCAAGTGATAAACCAAGTCGAAATAAAACTCACTTTCATTACTATTATGCTTATTTTGAAATGTACTTAGACGCTTCCGACCAAGTACAATAAAAGTTTTGAACCCATCTAATTTTCTCAGAAACTCCACCGTCTTCAATTTTATATCCGTATGGTCTGCTCGTGCGTGCAGATACCATCCTTTTGGGTCAGTTACACAAGATAAAGAGTTGAACAACACATCGTCTTTGAGTGAATTGGTAAAATCAATCAGTTCTTGATGAATAGTCTTTTTGTCTTCAATCATCACCATTCCTAATGAAAGAATTGGCTGAAAACCATCCGTTCCAACTAATATTTTTTTCTTTTTGGCATAAAATGAAGCATCGCCGCTCTCATCAATAAAAATATATTTTTTAGGTAATTTATCCATTTGTGGTTTTTAATAAATTCAACAACTCAAAACTCCTCCCAAACGAAGCGGTTAATCGCTCCATAATCTCTGAACTTGTCAAAACTTCTTCCTCAATTTTTGAAGTCGGATTTTTAATGTCAAGGTCATAATTACGCTCTATGATGGTTTTGATAGGCACTTTCCAAGATTGGTTGCTTTCTTGGCGGTTGTTCCACCATGCTTTGATGGGGTCAAACTCACGGGCTTGGATGGTCTTGGTTTTGGAGTATGATTTTTGTCCTTCGGGTAGTCGGTGTTCGTAATACCAAACTTCTTTGGTAGGTTTTCCTTTGTCAAAAAACAAGAGATTGGTTGCCACCGTAGCGTAAGGCTGAAATACTGAATTGGGCAAACGCACGATGGTATGCAAATTACATTCTTCCAACAAACGCTGGCGTACTCGCTGTTTTACGCCTTCGCCCGTAAGTGAGCCATCTGGCAACACAATCCCCGCACGACCGCCTTCTTTTTTGAGCAAATTGATGATAAGTACCAGGAATAAATCTGCACTTTCACGAGTCCGATAATTGAGTGGAAAATTATTCTCGTTACTATTGGCAACTACACCCCCAAAAGGAGGATTGGCAATAATGACATTCACACGGTCAGCTTCACGATAAGAAGTATATTCACGGCTCAAAGTATCGCCAAACGTGATATTTGGCACTTCAACATCGTGCAAAATCAAATTGGTAGTTGCCAACAAAAATGGCAGCGGTTTATATTCCCAACCAATTACATTTGTCAACTGGCTCAGGTCTTCAATATTTTTCGATTGCTTTTTGAGATGTTCAATCGTGCAAGTCAAAAATCCACCCGTTCCGCAAGCAGGGTCAAGGATTTTCTCGCCTAATTGTGGATTGAGCATATCCACCAAAAATGAAGTGATGGCTCGGGGCGTATAAAATTCGCCACTTTTACCCGCACTTTGGAGTTCTTTTAGGATTCCTTCGTAAATATCCCCAAAAACATGACGGTCATTCGATACGTTAAAATCTATCTCATTGAGTTTATTGAGGACTTTTCGGATATTTCCACCCGATTTCATGTAGTTGTTATTTCCTTCAAAAACCTCACGCAAAATCAACGCTCTTTTGTTCGTTCCAACCGTTAAATTACGGATTTCAGGGAAGAGTTTTTGGTCAATAAAAGCCAATAATTCATCACCCGTGATGCCTTCGTCATTGGAAGCCCATTCGTCCCAATGCAAACCTGCTGGCATGGGAGAGGTATAATCATCTTGTACTAATTCAAGTTCTTTGTCTTTATCCGAAAATATTTTGAAGAACAACATCCAACCGAGTTGTTCAATTCGTTGAGCATCTCCATTAAGTCCAGTATCCTGCCACATAATATCCCTGATAGACTTAATAATGCCTTGTACGTTTGCCATAGTGTTGTGTTAAGCGGTTTGTTTATATATTTCTTGTTCTAATTCCTTCACGGCTTGAAGGTACTGCATTTTTCCTCCAAAGGAACGCACGATTTCAGTAATTGAACCAAAGGTATCAAAAGGTTTGAGTTTCAAAATGTCCAACGTTTCGATGTTATCAATACCTTCATCAGCGTATTTGTCCAACAGATTTTCCATGACAGCTCTCGCTCCGTCTCCGTATTTGGTAAAGTAATTGCGTTTTTTTACGTTATTGGCTCTTTCTTTTCGAGTGAGTGGTATTTGGTCAAAAGCCACATGACAAATTAAATCAAAAAGGTCAGCTTCTTTGTCCACCGCTGAAAGGAAGGCATCTACCAAAATCCCTTGTTGGGTTAATTCTTCAATAATTACTTGTTTACGTTCAGCATCATTCCAATAATGCAAAAAGTCATTCATTGACTGGAATCGCCCTTTTACTTTATCACGGGTAAAATCTTTGATACCAACAATTATCAATTTCCCTTCATGGTCAAATGATAATTCACGATTCACTAAAACCTTGACATCCACGCCATTGACTACTACTTTATTTTCGTCATTTTCATTAGCCAAATTTTGATTATCCGTAATTGTGTAGGGATTTATGGGAGTTTCTTCTTGTGCATTTTCCTCTCCGTTGGCTTCATCATCAGCGGGAATCGAACCCGCATCTCCTAATTCTTCTGCTTCAGTCTCCCCCAAATCATCATCTTGTGATACTACTTTAATTCTGATTGGGTCGCCATCAAAATCAGGGTCAGCAAAAAGGTTTGTTACATCTCTAAAATCAAGAATGGTGAAATATTTTTTGCCAAACTCTTCATTAATACGAGTCCCTCGACCAATAATTTGCTTAAATTCAGTCATGGATTGAATGTTTGAATCCAATACAATCAACTGACAAGTCTGGGCATCAACGCCCGTAGTCATCAATTTAGAGGTTACGGCAATGACAGGATACTTTTCTTCGGGATTGATAAAATTATCTAATTCACGTTTTCCTTGTTCTTCATCACCCGTAATTCGCATGATGTACTTAGAATTTTCACGGTATAAATCAGCGTTGCACTTTACTAAAGCGGTTCGCATCCCTTCAGCGTGTTCAATATCGACACAAAAGACAATCGTTTTCATAAACCGATTCTTTTGTCCAATCATATATTCCGTGATTTTTTGGGCAACAATTGTCCGTCTTTCCTCAACCACAATATTTCTGTCAAAATCAGAACGGTTATAAATTCTATCTTCAACGGGTTTCCCTCTTTTATCAAGTTTATTTCTTTCGGGTCGCCAACCTTCCAAATCAATGTTTAATCCTACTCTTACCACTCGGTACGGAGCAAGAAAACCATCATCAATGCCTTGTTTGAGCGAATAAGTATAAAGAGGGTCGCCAAAATATTCAATGTTTGAAACCTCTTTATTCTCTTTTGGGGTTGCGGTTAAACCAACATGAGTAGCATTTGAAAAATAATTCAGAATTTCACGCCAAGAAGAATCATCGGCAGCACTTCCACGATGGCACTCATCAATGACAATCAAATCAAAGAAATCAGGCGAAAAATCTTTGTAAGCATCAACGCCAACGGTATTTGTCAGACCCTGATATAAACCCAAGAAAATTTCATAAGCCTTGTCTGCACTGTCAATACCTCGTTTTTTATTTGAAACCAGAATCTCTTTAATTAGCCCTTCTTCATTTTCAGCCTCCATGACGGTCTTTTTAATCACCGTCATTTTATCTTTAAAATGTTTGAAATCACCTCTACGAGTTTGGTCAATTAAAGCGGTGCGGTCAGCCAAAAAAAGAATTCTTTTCTTTTTACGACTTTTCCAGAGCCGATAAATAATCTGAAATGCCGTGTAAGTTTTGCCCGTACCCGTTGCCATTACCAAGAGAATACGATTTTTATTCTTAGCAATTGCTTCTACAGTACGATTCACCGCAATTTGTTGATAATATCGAGGACTACGTCCAGAGCCATCTTCAAAATAGTCCTGAGAAGCAATTAGAGCTGCATCATCATTTTCAATACCTTTAAATTGCTTGTATTTCTCCCAAAGTTCTTCGGGTGAAGGGAAGTTATCTAAACTAAGTTCCTGTTCGATGCTTTCATCCGTAGCCGTGCGGTCGTGGAAAAGAAAACCATCGCCATTGCTACTAAATACGCAAGGAATGTCCAGAATCTTGGCATAATCTAACGCCTGTTGGATGCCATCGCCAATATTGTGTTTATTATCTTTTGCCTCAATAACGGCAATTGGAATGTTAGGTTTGTAGTAGAGAATATAGTCAGCCCGTTTCCGAGTACCACGAGAAGTAATATTTCCTCTAACGGTAATCTTACCATCAGTGAAGAAAACCTCTTCCAACATTTGAGTATCAGTATTCCATCCAGCGTTTTTGATGGCAGGGGTAATAAATTTGGTGCAAATATCTCTTTCGGAGAGTTCTTTTTTAGTGGGTGTCATTTTGGTGGCAATAGTTAAATAGAACTACAATTTCAGAAATAAGTGGGATAGTTAAAAATATTTTC
>NZ_CBABQS010000130.1:0-6756 GCF_964672035.1 Arcicella sp. | reverse complement strand
AAAAAGGTTAAAATACTTAGGAAGTTATCCATAAAAAAGACATTAAAAAACATGCCATTTTTAAAATTATTCTACTCGTAAGTAATTATGTATCAACTAATTAAGTGTCTTTGGCGGGAAGTTAGCCTCAAACTTAAGTGAACCCCCATTACTGGGGTCAGCTTTGCCAAAGAATCGAATTAATCGCTTATAATGTGAACAAGAAACGGTTTTTTCGTTCCCTAATAGCTGTGGAAGATAATCTTTGAGAATATTGAGATTTGTAGTACGTGCCATAATAACAGCATTACAAACTAAAAACAACGTTTCTACAAGGCTGTATCTGAAATCTAAAAAGTATTTAGTAAATTCAGGAGAAACTGGAGTAGGCTTCATGCTAACTTGGATTTGTTGGGAAGCAAACAAGCTAAGAAAACCTTTCCAGTTTTTAAATCATTTTTTATACTGTATGTCCAGTAGTAAGCTAACTTCCCGCCAAAGACACTTAATTAGTTGATACATAATTACTTACGAGTAGAATAATTTTAAAAATGGCATGTTTTTTAAGGTCTTTTTTATGGATAACTTCCTAAGTATTTTAACCTTTTTATATCATTTTTAAGTAAAAAAGCTGTTTATTATCATAGATTAGAGATAAATATCGGCTTTTTGTAGAAAAAACATTTTAAAACAAAAAGATTGTTCTCTTGTGGGAAGTTTGCCCCAAATTTAAGTGAACCCCCACTTTTCTTTAGTTGCAACCATATTTGGAAGAAATGGGACAAGAACGAAACTTGCAAACTGCTGATAATCAATAGATTGTGGGACTTAGTTTAGTTTTGGCCCAAATGGTGATTACAGCCCGAAACGGGAAAGGGGATTTGTCCGTTGGTTTCACACCATGCATTAAAATCTCTCAAATCTGCTTGATAGGCTCTTTGGGTATTCACTGCCCCTTCCAACCCCAACCGTCCGTATTCCTTGACTTTTTCAGTCAGGTCCTTCGGAAATCCGATTGCCTGATTTTGGGGAGCGATGGGAATGATTTGGAGGCTATTTTCGGTTTCCATGTTGTTAAAATTATTTCAGAAATATTACAAATATAATTATTTTTGATAACTAAGATTTATCGTAAGTAATTAATTCAATAAATGACACCTTATTAGCATGCTATTTACTTTTGGAAAGTTGAACAGTCTTTTTTTCAATTATTCCAAGTGACGCTAAAATATAGGCAGTTTTATTTTTTACTTTTGAATGTAATCCATTTTCAAACTCAATATGAAAAGTGATAAACTTATCTCTAAATTCCTTGTTGGCTAAGATTTGATTTCTGTGTGTTGCTCTAAAATTATATTCTTTTATGAGAATATCCTCAATTTTATCATATACCATTTTTGGATTAATAATCATGGCATCTTGAAATTCATTTTTATCAAGTTGACTAAGCTCCAATGCTGTTATTACAGTAAATTGTAAATGTGTTACATTTCGTTGTTTATTTCCTTGATGTTCGTACTCAAAATGTATAGGAACACCCGAGGTGCTTTTTAGCTCCTCTTTAACAGGTTCTAATATATTTTTTTTGAAATCATTGAGATTTTTATATTTGTTCTCATCAACTTGTAAAAGTTTACGAAGTTCTACAATGCTATAAACAAATCTCGTTCTATTCTGTCCTAAATGTAGCTTGATTAGTTTATACATTAGCGTTGAGTAAATTGATTTAAAGCTTAAAATAGTTTTAAAATCATAACGAGTATATTGGGAGCCTAAACTGGCTAAAAAGGGCGATAACTCTGAGTTAGATTTAAACTCCAAATAACCACATTTATTTTTATTGTAACTTATGCTTGAGAACATAGGAATATGTTCAAATTCAAGATGACTTTTAGATAGTTCATAAAAGGTCATAACTTTGCTCGCCATTGATTTTGTAACTGTCAACACCTGACGTGCCGTTACAAACTCTTTTACTTTAGCAATGGGAATTCTAATGAGCATACCATGTTTTTCATTGATATTTGTATGATCAATTTGATTCACAAAAAATTCAAATAGCCTTTGTTCTACACGAGTAAACTGAGTGTTGCTAACAACTAATTTATTCGGTAAATAATTATCTCGTCTATTCGGGATATAGGGGTGTTCAAGGAATTCATCCTCTCCTAATTCAATATGTGCCATATTATAAATTGTATAAACTCATTATTGTAAAAACCTCGCCTTAAAAGATATGTGATTTGTAAAAACCTCGTCTTATACTTGTAAAAACCTCGCCTTATATGTCACAGTATTTGTAAAAATCTCGTCTTATACTTGTAAAAACCTCGCCTAAGCAAATATAAAATGCTATAAATCAACAAGTTATAGCCTCTTAAATCATTTAAATTATTTTGATTAAATATATAAATCATAGTGAATTTTTAAAGATTACTAAAAATAATAGTATTTAAGATGTTTTTGGCTAAAAATATTTCACTCAATAATATTAATAAGTTATAAACTACACTTAATTAAATATTATAGAATTTTTGTAAAAAACTCGCCTTAATCTCTTCTAAATCATAACTCGTTATTATATTAGATTTTTTAAGCGAGTTTTTTACAAAAAAAATGATTTAATACTGGTGATTTTTTGATATTGTTAGAATTGAAATATCAAGGTCTAAATTAGTATTTAATTTTCATTAAAACCTTAGTTTGTTAAAAAAACTCGCCTTATGCAACATTAGAATTCTATCTCTCCAATTTGTTTGTAAAAAACTCGTCTTGATATATGATGATCATGATTTGAAACTCATATTCACGTTTTTTAGTGCATTAAATTTGCAAAAAACTCGCTTTATAATTATGACTTAAATATTTATTGGTGATAGTTTGCCCTTTACACGCCTAATTTTACCGAAAAGGTTATATTTTAAGTAATTGTTTTATTTAATTCTAATACCTGTTAGTGAATAAATTTTTTATAAAAAACTCGCCTTACGCTGTTGAATACCATGATTAAGTATTTTAGTTCTACAATGTCCAAGTGTGATATGAAGAAACATCGTAATTTAAAGTAAAAGATGAAATTATACCTATTATTGAAGCCTCTGAGAATCTGTTTTTTGTAAAAAACTCGCCGTAGGTATGTAAATAGTTAATTCTCAGCGAGTTTAAACATTCATTTTAGCCCTATCTTCTTTTAAGTCTGAACAATTCCTAAACTTAATGTTTGAAAAAAGGATATTTTATCGGTAAAATTCTCATCAATTATTACATCATCCGAAAAGCCTCGAAGTTTTCTCCATGTTTCCTCTAAGCCATTGTTGATGATGAAAGTTCCTTTTATATCAACTGTTATATCAGAATCAGTAGCATTTTTCAAACGATTCCTTACTTGTTTAATAAGGGTTTCTCGGGAATTCTTATTTTTATAAATGAAAGTGACTTCATTTTCCTGAACATCCTTATTGAGATTTATAACCTTTTGAAGTTGTTCAATGCTTGAAATAGCACTTTCAATTTTACTACCTTCTAATTTTTGAATACTTTTTTTGTCAATTTTTGTCTGTCCGTTTAATACCTTTGTTTTTAAGTCAATTCCCATTTTATCAAGTCCTTCTGCGAATATCGCATCTCGTTTGATTGTGGCTTTGCTTACTTTAAATTCATCTGCTAATTTTGCGGCAGTATCAACTATGGTAATTTCTTCAACTCCTTTTCCAGCTCTAATTCCTCCTTGTTTTGACTTTAATCTCTGATATTTTAATCCTCGCAAATATGATAATTGTTCAGATGTCATATTTCTACGACCTACCTGAAAATCAATCATAAAATCTTTGACTTCTTCAATACTTGGAAATGACATTAAATCAATTTGAAAATCAATCCCATTTTTTTTACATATTTGATATCGGTGATGCCCATCAATTAAAACAAATGCAGCATCATGAGGTGTTTTATTTGCTGAATTTATAATTGACTGAGAAGTATCCCACACCAAAAGTGGCGTTCTACAACCATTGGAAATAATGCTTTCTTCCAAAGAATTTAATTCTTCTACATTCAATGGAGGTATAAAATCTCTTAATTCTGGTAAAATTATTAGATTATTTTTTATGCTTTCGGAACTTATTAACTTATTGTTTTTCAGCGTATTAGCAGTATTTATTGCTAATTTGTTTTTGAAATCTATGCCCTTCATATCTTTTTATTGATTAACTACTTGTAAATAAGTGATGAATTCATCACAGAAATCTTTATAACATTTATAGGCTTCGGATGAGCTATTGAGGCTTCCAAGCGTAGCTTGAAGTGCTTGAGACTTTTGAAAATCTATCAAATGTCTAATTTCAGTATTAAATACTCGTAGTTGTGAGCCGACATTGGTTCTTACGGCTTCCTTGAAACCATCATGAACCGTATTTTTTTTCACCATCGTAAACACTATTCCATCCAGCGTTAAATCTCGATTAGTATGAGTTTTTACCTCACTAATACGATTTAAAAGTGAGTTTAATCCTTTCATGGACGAAGATTCAGGTAACATCGTTATTAATGTAGAGTTAGAAGCGTTCAGGGCAGATACCGTTAATTTGCTTAAACTTGGCGGGCAGTCAATCAAAATGTAATCGAATGACTCTAAAAGAGGCTCAATTTTATGTTTAAGCCTAACATCACCACCTACTCTTGAAAGTAAATCCACCTCAGATTCGGCTAATGTTATGTCTGAGGGTGCAAGCCATAATCCATCCAAAATTTCAACGATTGGTAGTGGCAAATCTGAAAACAAACAATCTGCCACCTGAACTTGAGGATTCTCTACACCTAAAATTTGAGATAAATTTCCTTGGGGATCGAAATCAATTAATAAAACTTTAAATCCTTTGGTTACCAAAGTTTCACCCAAACAGGCGGTTGTGGTCGTCTTTCCCACTCCTCCTTTGTGATTTACTACCGAAATTACTCTGGCATTTTTGTATAGATATTCATTATATCCATACTTTCTTAGAATTGGTTCAAGTTTTATTAAGTCATCTTTACTTAATTTTCGAGAGCCGTTTGAATTAAATACTAAATCTATCTTTCGTTTGGGTAAGCCAGCTTCGTCATTAACACCATTCACATTTAACGAAGGATTATGACGGAAAAAGCTTGAAATTTTTTCTAAAGTAAGGTTACTATTCATAAGTTAGGATTTAACTGTAATAAAGAAGAATTATTAATATTAATGATTCATTTATGTATCAAATTTACCTAAATATTTCATTATAATCAATTTTTTTGATTCAATTTTGTATCACTTTCTTTCTTTTTTTTAAGATTACGATGATTTAGGATTGATAAATACTCGAAAACTTAGTATCATCGGGAGACTTTACTCAGAATCTTGAAGAATGGCTAAATGATTTTTGAAAAAAAGGTTGTACAGAGGCTAAATATCATCTTGGCACTTTACTCCGAATTTTGAAACAACCAAGTGATTTTTAAAAAAACTCGTCTAAAAGCAAAGTATCATTGTGACACTTTGCTCTGGATTTTAAAAAATACCTAAACGATTTTTAGAAATAATGTCGCATGATGGCAAAGAATCATTATAGAACTTCGCACTAAATTTTGGAAAAATATTCAAACCCCTCCTAAAAAAATTCGTTCAAAAGCAAAGTATCATCGTGACACTTTGCTATGAATTTTGAAAAAGAATTAAACAACTTATGAAAAACAGTCTAAAAGCAAAGTATCATCGTGACACTTTGCTATGAATTTTGAAATATTCATATGATTTTTGAAAAATCTGTTTAAGAAAAGGTAGACGAATTTTCTCTAAAACCTCGTCTAAGAGGTAGGTATGCGGGCAAGCGATGAAATTGTTATCACGATAATGGCTTTCAAGCTCGCTTGGATAAGAAGAGTTATAGATATCCTTTTATTTTTTATTTTTTTTAACCTTTTAAGCAGAATTTCTATGTAAAAAAATTATACCTGCAAAATGTGGTAGTTTTACGGAATCATAGATCAAGCTTTACCTACAAATTTTCATTACATCACTAACTTTCAAATCTTCAAAATACTGTATTCTATCTTTAAAATGTTTCTTAAACTGAGTGCGTACATGAAGGTATGTTCCCGATTTGTAACAAACGAGATAATTAAAAGTATAATTTTTCAAAGATTTTAGGTAATTAATTTGTTTCAAATTTAGGGATTTTCTCTGATAGTTTTTAGGTAGTTTATGGTCACTTCTTTTGTAAATATTGAATTTTCAAACGATGGAATAAATGACTTTTGGCTTCTCCTTCCTCATTAGGTTTTTCACCTCTCGTAAATTAGTTGATTGATTTTTCCATTTTACTATTGATATAAATTCGATATTATTTTTATCCATTTTTGTGGGATAAATGAGAGGACAGGTGATACTTACGCTTGCTCGAATAAACATTATTAATCTTATTTCTGGACCAACATAATATTCATTAAGGAAATTTTTAGGGCAGGAGCAGATGATTAATTTAAGGAGAATTTTTTATACTAAGTAACGAGTAAATAATAAGTTGGTCAATCTCTACCTTTTATTAGGTAGTTCCATTTAGGTCTTTTATCATCGAAAGTAACATAATTTTTGATATTATCTTTAAATTTCTGACTGACCTCTCTTTTGTTTAAATATTGTTTTTGGTTGATAGATGTTATTACTTTCAAACCAGTACGAGTTGTTGTTGTATTGGTTAGATTTTTAACAAATTCTATATTTTTTAGAGCAACACCAGACCAAGTATGAGTTATTTGTGA
>NZ_CBABQS010000129.1:0-6985 GCF_964672035.1 Arcicella sp. | reverse complement strand
AATTTTGCCAGAAATAATAAATTGATGAAAATTTGAATCTGGTTTTAGGTTTATGTTAACATAAATACTTCATTTTTAGGTTTTATCTTAAATTGAATCTTTTTTCATTATCCAAAATAAGCTCAATTTGTATTTTTCCAAGCAGTTTTATTGTACTTTTAAATGCGTTGAACCTGCTTCAAAATAAACTAAGAATGAAAAATCTAATTTTATCATTATCACTTGTAACTTTAATATTGAGTTTCAAGTCGATAGACAAAAACCCCATCAAAAATGTCAGATTAAAAGCTGATGCTGATAATGGGGGAATCAACCTTCCAAATGGTTTCGGGGCATTAGTCGTATCTGAAGGAGTAGGCAAAGCACGTCACATCGTCGTCAGCGAAAAAGGAGAAATTTTTGTGCGCCTTGCCAAACTCAAAGATGGTAAAGGAACCATCATTTTGAAAGATACAAATGGCGACGGAAAAGCCGATGAATCGAAGGGATTTGGCAATTTTGTGGGTACGGGTGTTGCAATTGGCAATGGTTATTTATACGCTTCTTCTGACTCTTCGGTAGTGCGTTATCCCATGAAAAATGGCTCTCCCGATGAATCTAAGCCAGAAACCATCGTCACAGGCTTGGAATTATACAGCGAACACGGCACAAAATCATTGGCATTGGACGATAAAAATCATCTGTATGTAACCTTCGGAGCTCCATCAAATGCTTGTCAAGAGAAAAACCGTATGAAAGGCTCAAAAGGTATGATGCCTTGCCCAATTTTAGACTGGCACGGAGGCGTTTGGCAGTTTGATGCTAACAAAAAAAATCAAAAACAAGCCGATGGTTTTAGGTACGCAACGGGTATTAGAAATATCGTTGGCATTGATTGGAATAAACAACAAGGCGAACTTTATGCCATGCAACACGGACGTGACCAATTAACAACGCTTTATCCAGAAATGTACGATGCTGAGCAAAGTGCAGAATTGCCTTCTGAGGAATTTTTATTGTTGAAGAAAGGGTCAGATTTTGGCTGGCCTTATTGCTATCACGATCGTTTTCAAAACAAGAAAATATTGGCTCCAGAATATGGCGGTGATACAAAAACGCAAGGGCTTTGTGAAGGAAAAGATAAACCAATTATGGCATTTCCAGCGCACTGGGCCCCAAATGCCTTGATGTTTTATACGGGAAATATGTTTCCTGCCAAATACAAAAATGGCGCATTCATCTGTTTTCATGGCTCTTGGAATAGAGCTCCATTAAAACAGGGCGGCTATTTTGTGGCTTTTGTACCTTTCGGAAAAAATGGTAAACCATCGGGAGATTATGAAATTTTTGCGGATGGATTTTCAGGTGGACCAGAAGTAAAAAATCCAGGCGATGCCAAAGCTCGTCCAATGGGATTAGCTCAAGGAACTGACGGCTCAATTTATATTACAGATTCGGTAAAAGGAAAAGTTTGGCGAGTTATTCATCAGTAAAGTACCACCACCACGATTCTCCAGAGTTGTAAATTACGTTAATTCTTGGTTCTGGAGAGCCGAGATACATTCAAATGAAATATATCCTTAGTTTATCATTGCTAACTTTATTATTGAGTTCGGCAATGATACAAAAAAATACAGTCACAAAATCTCAACCGTATAATTATCAGCCAGATTCGGGCAAGATTATTTATGAAACCTACTGTTTGGCGTGCCATCAGGAAGACGGGAGTGGCGTGCCAAATATGAATCCACCTTTGATAAAAACGGACTGGTTTTTGGGTGATTCTACTCGACTGATTAATGTTATTTTGAAAGGATTAAAAGACACCGAAATTAACGGTGACAGCTATTCCAACGAAATGCCATCTCACGATTTCCTAACGGATTATCAAATTGCCGAAGTGCTATCTTACGTGCGTAAGAGTTTCGGAAATCAGGCAAGTGCCATTAGCGCTCAAGCAGTAAAAAAACAGAGAGCACAAAAATAGTTATCTTTGTTAAAACGAGTTAAGAAAGCCTTTCCATTGATTTGGATAGGCTTTTTTTAATTCACTCCAAAAAAACAACCATGAAAAAATCACAAATTAAGTACTTAATCGGAGCATTGTTAATCGTTATTGGTTCAATTTGCTTTGCGGGTAAGGCCGTTCTGGTAAAACGTGAATGTAGTTTTCATATTTTTAGATATTTCGATAGAGGTTAGAAAATTAAGTATTTTTCTGGGTCTATTATTTAGTTAATTTTGGACTTCCAAAACATATTCATCCGAATACTACTTGATATCTATTTTTTTAGCAATGTACTGTCGAATTAGCCCATTAATATTTTCATTTGATCCTTTTTCCCACGAGTGATAGGGAAAAGAAAAGAAGATTTGTCAATCCAAATTTTGAGCTATTTCTTGGTGATTTGTAAATTCTCTACCATTATCAAAAGTAATGGAATGAATAGGAATGGTAGTATTAATCAAACTCATTTTATTTTCCACCTCTTTTACAGTTTTAGACTTAAGGGGAAAAATATAACGAAAATTATATTCGATCATTTGCATGAATCATAGAAATCGAACCGTCACCCTATCAATGACTAACTCGTTGTGTATTTTCAATCATAAGAGGTCTTTGGTCTATCATAACCTTGTTAAGAATTTTTCTCTAACATCATCTTTTTTCAGTTTTTTTAGCCATTTTTACGTCTTTTACGCAATTTCAAATAAATATTATTGCCTTGTTTTTGTTTACAATAAATGTATTGATAAATGGTTTCATAACTAACTTTTGGAATGTTTTCTTGGGAATTCTTTAAAGCAATTCATTCTAACTATTTGTTTAGGAGACTACTCATCTTGTAGTTGTTTACGAATTTTCTTTTTGAGTTCTTCATTGATTTTAAAGAGCTTTTTAAATTATCATTTTTAGCAACTGTCTGAGCATAAGCGGCTTGACAACCCACTCGTGAACGAGAATTGTATTGTTTCTCTCCACTAATGGCTGACTCATAAACACCTACTTGTCGGGCAATTGAATTTTGAGAAATTTTCTCGGTGAATTCAACAAAGTATCTATTTTGTCTCTTTGCTCAAGGGTTAAATGGGTAAAATTTACCATTTTATTTAGTTGAATTTGACACTCAAAATAATAGTTTTCGAACCCTTTTTTTCACAAATAATTTATCAAATTAATAGATTGCATTTCAAACTTGAATTTAACAAGAATAAAAATATGTTACCTTTTTGATTAAAAAAAAAGCAAATAATCCTATATTTGTACCATCATAAATCAAATGATAACTTTGATAATCTCAAAAAATAAAGAAACAAACTTTCAATATAATCCACGATTAGACAACGTCAATCGTGATACCTTATTTAAAGACAAGATAAATAGAGCCGAGAAGTTCTTGTCTGAGAGAGGTATGTTAGTAACAAAAGAAAATATAAAATCAAATAAAAAAGCCTCTGTATAATCGCAGAGGCTTTTTTATTATCATCAACAATTTATGAATCTTTTAAAAATATCAACCAACAACCTAAAAGATAAGCCTTTAACCACTTCATTGAGCATTTTATTGATGGCTTTGGGGATTGCGATTATCTCACTTTTACTCTTGGCAAGCAAACAAATTGAAGAAAAATTCACTCGAAACGTGGCGGGAATTGACATGGTTGTGGGCGCTAAAGGCAGTCCACTCCAATTAATTTTGGCGAGCATTTATCAGATTGATTCGCCCACGGGAAATATTCCGATGGAAGAAGCTAATCGACTGACTCGTAGCCCATTGGTAAAATCCACCATTCCCCTTTCGATGGGGGATAGTTATCAAGGATACAGAATTGTGGGTTCAAATGATAAATATTTAAAACATTTTCAAGCGGAATTTGAAACTGGAAAGGTATTTTCAAAGGCCATGGAAATTGTGGTTGGCAGTAAAGCAGCCAAGAATTTAGGCTTGAAAGTTGGTGATGCCTTTTCTTCGCAACATGGTTTTGATAAAGAAGGCAATGCGCATAAAGAAAAGCAATTTAAGGTTGTCGGAATCTTGAAAACAACCAATTCTGTACTTGACCAAGTGATGATTACGCCCTTAGAAAGTGTTTGGGCAGTACATGACGAACACCATGAAGAAGAAGCGGGAAAAGGAATAAATGCTTTGAAATTATTGGAAGAAGAACAGCCTCAAACTGATGAAGAACATCATCACGAAGCAGAGGATTCAAGGGAAATTACTTCGTTATTAGTAAAATTCCGAAATCCTGTAATGGGCATGATGATGGCCAGAAGTATTAACCAAAATTCAACATTGCAAACGGCCACGCCAGCCATTGAAATCAACCGACTATTTGCCTTATTGGGCGTGGGCGTGGATGCTTTGAAGTGGATTGCGTTGGTGATAATCATCGTTTCGGGATTGAGTGTCTTTGTATCGCTCTATAATTCCTTGAAAGAACGAAAATACGAAATGGCTTTGATGCTTTCGATGGGAGCGAGTCGAACAAAATTATTTTTATTATTGTTATTAGAAGGGTTGATAATCAGTATAATAGGCTTCGTAATTGGTATATTTTTGAGTAGATTTGGACTTTGGATTATGTCAGAAAATGTGGAACAAAATTTTCATTACGACTTCAACGTTTTATCTTTGCTAACCGAAGAATTTTATTTATTTATAGGGGCATTATTTATCGGATTATTAGCGGCAGCGATACCGTCATTAGGTATCTATAACATTAACATTTCAAAAACATTAGCGGATGAGTAATTTTTTGATGTTTGATTTTCGTTAAAAGCGGACATTATCATTCAACTCTTAAATATTGAACAACGAAAACCCTTCTCGAAAAACGAACAACAAACATCAAAATACAGATATGAAAATCAAGACATTACTATTGTTAGGTGTGATAATCTCAACCTTTATTTCGGCAAAAAATGCTCCCGCTGAAAAACTTACTTGGGATATGTTGAAAGACGTTTCTTTCAAGAAAAAATGGTATCCACAAGAATCTATTTTTATGCTTTACCCAACTTTTGGCGCACCTTTAAAGAAATTGGAGAATAAAGAAGTCATCATTAAAGGCTACGTTATTCCTGTGGATGTAGCGACAAATATGTACGTGCTTTCGGCATTTCCATACAGCCAATGTTTCTTTTGTGGCGGTGCAGGGCCAGAATCAGTGATGTCTTTGAAGCCTTTGAAAAGTGAGGTCAGAAAGTATAAAACGGACGATATGCACACTTTTAAAGGAAAACTAAAACTCAATGCCGATGATATTTACGAGATGAATTATATTTTGGAAGAAGCGGATATGATTGAGTAGGTCTTTTAGGAGTAAAGGGAAAAAGGAGGAATGGAGGAAGGTGAAAACCCTTTCTACATTCCTCCCTTTTTCCTTTACTCCATTTGAATATAACTCATCAATAATTCATCCAAAAAGCGTCCTTCTTGCTTCAGATACGTATATTTTTTCATAATACCCTCCACTTCAAAGCCTAATTTTTTGTATAATTCAATGGCTTTTAAATTTTCGGTTGCCACACTTAATTCTATTCTTTTATAGCCTTGCTGATTGGCTAATTCAATAATTTCTTGCATCATTTTTCTGCCAAAACCTTTACTCGCAAAAGCTGGATGAATCGCTAATCCTCCCAAATAAGCAATATGTGAAGCCCGATATATCCACGGAAATAATTTGAACATTCCAACAGGATTTCCGTTTTCATCCGTAAAAACATATTTTATTTCACTGGTTAAAAGTTTATCAAATATGGGCTTAAATTCTTCAATATCCATCGGTTCGTAAAGCAAATACGGATTTACTTGTGGGTGCATATACAGTTCGTAGATGAATTGGAGGTCATTTTGTGTGGCTTTTCTATGCATGGGAATATTGTTTATTTGCAAATATAAATAATCTTATTTCCGTACCTTTGCAAAATATTTCATTTTCAACTCTTCAAATTTAATCCATGAGTTTATTAGCAATTGGTTCGGTGGCTTTTGATGCCATTGAGACTCCCAGAGGAAAAACAGACAAAATCATTGGTGGTGCAGGTACATTTATTTCATTATCAGCATCTTACTTCAAAACTCCCATTAATTTAGTAGCGGTTGTGGGTGAAGATTTTCCCCAAGAATATATCCAACTTCTTCAAGATAAAGGTGTTGATACAACAGGTTTGCAAATCAAAAAAGGCGAAAAATCTTTCTTTTGGTCGGGTCGTTACCATAACAACATGAATTCTCGTGATACGTTGGTTACGGAATTGAACGTTTTGGGCACTTTCGATCCAATTATTCCCGCTGAATATCAGGATTGCCAGTATTTGATGTTAGGAAATCTTACGCCAGCCGTTCAAAAAACGGTAATTGACCGTTTAGCAAATCGTCCTAAATTGGTCGTAATGGACACAATGAATTTCTGGATGGATATTGCTATGGATGATTTGAAGACTGTCTTGAAAATGATTGATGTTTTGTGTATTAACGACGAAGAAGCTCGCCAACTTTCGGGTGATTATTCGTTGAGAACTGCCTCAAAAACCATCATGGCAATGGGGCCTAAAACGTTAATTATCAAGAAAGGCGAACACGGTGCGTTATTGTTTCAAGGTGATAAAATGTTTTTCTGTCCGGCGTTGCCTTTGGAAGATGTTTTTGATCCAACGGGTGCGGGCGATACATTTGTGGGTGGATTTATTGGCTATTTAGCAAAAACGGATGACATTTCTTTCGAGAATATGAAACGTGCCATTGTGTATGGCTCGGCGATGGCTTCTTTCTGCGTAGAAAAATTCGGAACAGAACGTTTAATGGATTTATCAGCAACAGAATTAGCGGATAGAATTGCAGAATTTAAAGATTTAGTAACGAGTAAATAATAAGTTGGTCAATCTCTACCTTTTATTAGGTAGTTCCATTTAGGTCTTTTATCATCGAAAGTAACATAATTTTTGATATTATCTTTAAATTTCTGACTGACCTCTCTTTTGTTTAAATATTGCTTTTGG
>NZ_CBABQS010000128.1:0-7065 GCF_964672035.1 Arcicella sp. | reverse complement strand
GCTTTTGTGAATTATCAGAAATTGATGAAAATCTCCGCTGGATTGATTTAACTGTAAAACATACGAATAAACTGATTGAAAACTTAATGAATTCATCACAGAAAGTACAAGGAAAAACTACTTTCAAAGAAGAATTTGTCACCTGTGGAGGAATAGATTTATCGGAAATTAACCCCGAAACAATGGAAAGTAAAATGATAAAAGGCTTGTTTTTTGCAGGAGAAGTGCTTGATATTGATGCAGTTACGGGTGGTTATAACTTTCAGGCCGCTTGGACGACGGGATATGTGGCTGGTAAAAATATGTAAACCGATTCTCCAAAATCGGGCATATATGAAAACAAAATTTGCCATGAATCGGCTGAAATTAAGGTTAAAATAGATTCTTTATGATTTTTAATGCAACAATATTGCATTAATGAGTAAGAGTTTTTATATTTGCAACGTTATTGCATTTAAAAACCCAAAATATGAAAAACATTTTCATCAATCTATTAATCCTTATCGGAGTAGTCAGCACTGCCAAAGCTCAAAATTCTTTTTCTGGTACTGTTAAAGACACTCAAACTAAAGAGCCAATTATTGGGGCATCAATTTATATTAGCGACCTAAAAAAAGGAGTTTCGACAGATACAAACGGACATTTTAAAATCGAAAATATCAAAGCGGGAAATTACCTTTTGGAAATAAGTTCTATCGGATATAAGTCTATAATTGAGCGAGTTAATGTAATTAAAAACGCCGAAATTAATTATTTATTAAATCCTTCAACAAAGGAATTAACCGAAGTGGTGGTTACGGGCGTGACTCGCTCAACTGAATTGAAATTAAGTCCAATTGTCATCAAAGCAATTGATAAAAATTCCCTCAATCAAAATAGTTCTACCAATCTGATTGATGCACTCAAAAATATACCAGGGGTTAGTCAAATCACCACTGGTGCATCCATTTCTAAACCCGTTATTAGAGGTCTGGGCTATAATCGAGTCATTGCTTTGTACAACGGCATTCGTCAAGAAGGACAGCAATGGGGCGATGAACATGGCATTGAAATTGATGAAAATGATATTGACCGCATCGAAATTGTAAAAGGACCAGGCAGTTTAATGTACGGTTCGGATGGCATTGCGGGCGTTTTGAATTTTATCTCTCCTAAAGCGCCACCTGTGGGTAAAATTGCGACGCAACTAATCTCAAATTATCAAACCAATAATAATTTATTTGCCTATTCATTCTCGAATGCAGGTAATAAAAATGACTTTCAATGGTTAGCCAGATTAACCAATAAAAATGCGGGTAATTATCAAAATGCTTATGATGGGAAAGTCTATAATTCTGGTTTTCAAGATCTTGATGGGAGTTTATTTGTAGGAATTAATAAAAATTGGGGGCATTCACATCTGCATTTTAATACTTTTAATACAACGGTGAATCTCGTGGAAGGCGAAAGAGATAGTCTCGGAAGGTTTATTTTTATAACGCAAAACGGAACTGAAAAAGTAGCGACAACTCAAGATTTATCGGGTTCTCAAATCGGATTCCCGCATCAACAAATTAACCATTTGCGATTACTTACTAATAATTATTTCCTCTTAAAAACTGGGACGTTAAACGTTGATTTAGGATTTCAGAATAATAAACGAAGAGAATTTGGCGATGCCACAAAACCACAAGATGTAGCCCTATTCTTTGATTTAAGCACTTTTAACTACAATCTACGCTATAATCTTGCTGAAATGAATGGCTGGGAAACGTCGGTGGGATTGGGTGGAATGTATCAATATAATAAAAATAAAGGCTTAGAATTTATCATTCCTGAGTATAATTTATTTGATGTCGGCGGATTTATTTTTACCCAAAAGACTTTCAATCAAAAACTCACGTTAGCGGGTGGAATTCGTTACGATAATCGAAATATAAATAGCCATGCCTTGTACTTAGATGAAAATGAAAAGCCCACAGAATATCCAAATACAAATAGTAGTTTGAAGTTCAAAAATTTTAATAAAACCTTTCATGCTTTCTCGGGAAGTTTGGGATTATCTCTTCAAATGAGTAAAATTTCAACGCTAAAATTGAACCTTTCCAGAGGATTTAGAACCCCAAATATTGCTGAATTATCATCGAATGGACGACACGAAGGTACTTTTAGGTATGAAATTGGGAATCAGAATTTAAAATCCGAACTCAGCCACCAGATTGACCTCGCTTATTTTCTCAACTCCGACCATATTTCGTTTGAACTTACGCCATTTGTTAATTTCATATCTAATTTTATCTATGCCGCAAAATTAGAAAGTAGGGCAGGGGGAGACAGTATTCCTGATATTTTAGAACCCGCTCCCGCTTATCAATTTGTGCAACGTAATGCAACGCTTTTGGGTGGCGAATTATTTGTAGATCTGCATCCACATCCGCTTGATTGGCTACATATTGGCAATTCATTTTCGTACGTACAAGCAACGCAAAATAACCAGACAGATAGCACAAAATATCTCCCATTTATTCCCGCTGCCAAATACAGAGGAGAACTAAAAGCTGAATTCAAGAAGTTTGGGAATGTTTTGACCAATATTTATGTAAAATTGGGTATTGACCATTTTTTTAAACAAAACCAAATTTTTAGTGCTTATAATACTGAAACGGCAACGCCCGCCTACACATTATTAGGCATTGGCGTAGGTGCTAATGTTAAAATGTTTAAGAAAAATGATTTTATGAAAATTTTCCTCAATGCCGATAATCTCATGGACATAGCGTATCAAAACCATTTGAGCCGACTGAAGTATGCTCCACAAAACCCTTTGACGGGAAGAAATGGCGTTTATAATATGGGGAGGAATTTTAGTTTTAAGGTTATTTTAACCATGTAAACTTTTACTAATGCATCGGATTTTACTTAATCCGATGCAGCAGGTTAGGTTAATTATCCTCCAACTCATCCAATAACATCTGATAAGCACCCTTCAACTCCTTCAAAGTCTTTTCATTGCCAATTTTGTCAGCTAATGCTATTCCCGCAAGGTACGTTTCATCAGCTAATTCATGCTGGCCCAATTCCACATACAAAGCTCCTAAATGATAGTAAGTAGCTAAATAACCAGCATGATTTTTTAGTAAATATTCAAAAATCTGCCTTGATTCAGTTTTGTTGAATTTTAATAATTCAGTCGCCAAAGCATAATGGTTAAACGGGTCTTGTGGTTCTTCTGCCACAAATTGTCTAAGTATTTCTAATCTGTTGTTCATTAAAATATTTATTTTATTAAAATTAGTATGCTTGCATACTAATTTTAAAACTTTTCGTTAATATTGCAGGAAAATTTGTAATTTTATTACGGTTTAAATCTAATTACACATTGAACAAATGTGAAAAATAAATTATCATGAAAATTTTAGTTTGCGTAACGAGTGTCCCTGATACCACAGCGAAAATATCGTTTACTGACGGAGATACCAAATTTAATAAAGCTGGGATAACTTTTATCACAGGTCCTTATGATGATTATGCACTCTCTCGTGCGGTAGAATTGAAGGAACAGATGGGTGGAACGGTTACCGTTTTGAACGTTGGAGAGGCTGATTCTGAGCAAGTTATCCGTAAATGTCTTGCCATTGGTGCCGACGATGCCATTCGGATAAACTGTGAGCCAAAAGATTCTTATTTTACGGCGGTACAAATTGCTACAATTGCTGCTCAGGAGAAATACGACTTGATTTTGATGGGGCGTGAATCAATTGATTATAACAGCGGGGTTGTTCACGGATTGGTAGGAGAGATGTTGGGAATCCCTTCTTTGTCACCCGTGATGAAATTAGAAATTGATGGAACAGTTGCGAAAATAACTCGTGAAATTGAAGGGGGAAAAGAAGATATTGAAGCCTCATTGCCTTTAGTTTTAGGTTGTCAAGAACCGATTGCCGAATGGAAAATACCAAATATGCGGGGAATTATGACGGCAAGAACCAAACCACTAAGAGTTGTAGAACCCGTAGGAGAAGACATGACTTTTACTGAAAAATATATGTTACCCGCTCCAAAAGGTGCTTGCAAAATGATTCTCGCCGAAAATGCGGAGGAGTTGATAGCTTTATTAAGAAGCGAAGCTAAGGTTTTATAATGCAATATTTAACAATTTTGTAAATTATCAGAGTTTAAAACGCACAATTCAGAACTCACAACTCACAACTAAATTATGTCAGTCTTAATATTCACAGAAATAGATAATGGAGCGTTGAAAAAATCATCGCTCGAAGCCGTTTATTATGGTTCGGAAGTCGCCAAAATGAAAGGGACAACTGCCACCGTTTTAGCTATCGGAACAGCCACAGATGACGAATTGGCAAAAGCAGGTAACTTTGGCGCTTCCAAGGTGCTTCACGCAAATGATTCTCGGCTTGCGTTGGGTAACATCCAAGCCTACTCTGATGTATTGTCATCAGCGGTAGCCCAAGAGGGTGCCACGACTATTATTTTGGCCATGTCATCCTTAGGAAATGCAGTTGCAGCCAGAGTTGCGGCAAAATTGAAGGCTTCCATCGTTTCTAACGTAACGGAATTGCCTGATTTTTCAAATGGCGTTAAAGTAACTCGCAGTATTTACACTGGTAAAGCCTTTGCAATAGTTGAAATGAAAGGGGATAAACAAATTATTGCAGTAAAGAAAAATGCTGTTTCCGTAGTAGAATCAACGAGTTTAGCAACGATTGAAGTATTTACGCCAACGTTGAAAGATGCTGATTTTGCGGTAAAAGTTACGGGAAGTCACAAAGCAACAGGGGCAATTTCTTTACCAGAAGCTGATTTAGTAGTCTCAGCAGGACGTGGGTTGAAAGGACCAGAAAATTGGAAAATCGTAGAAGATTTAGCCAATGCTTTGGGGGCTGCTACCGCCTGTTCAAAACCAGTTTCTGATTTAGATTGGAGACCTCACCACGAGCACGTTGGACAAACCGGAATTAAAATTTCTCCAAATTTATATATTGCCGCAGGTATTTCAGGAGCAATTCAGCATTTGGCAGGAGTCAATTCTTCAAAAGTAATTGTAGTAATTAATAAAGATCCAGAAGCTCCCTTTTTTAAAGCCGCCGATTATGGCATTGTGGGAGATGTTTTTGATATATTACCAAGATTGACAAAGGCTGTTAAGGCTCTGTAATCCCAAAGAATAAAACACAGATGCTTCGATTGTGAAGCATCTGCCTAATCTGCGTTCCAATTTTATACACAAGAAAACTTTTTTAAAAAATTTAAGGTTTATATCTTTGTAAGTAATATTTATAAATCAGAGAATAACCAGAAGGTGGAGAAAATTAAATTAGAAATATTAGGACTATCACCAAGCTCATCACAAACGGGCTCGTTTGCATTAGTCCTTGGTGAAGAATACGGCCCAAGACGTTTACCGATTATTATCGGAATGTTTGAGGCACAAGCGATAGCAATTGAAATTGAAAAGATTGAACCTAATCGTCCAATGACGCATGATTTGTTTAAATCTTTCGCACGTACTTTTCATTACTCGGTTAGCGAAATTTCAATTACAGATATTAAAGAAGGTGTATTTTTTGCCAAAATCCATTGTTCTGATGGTATTAAGGAGACTTTTGTGGATGCACGTCCCTCTGATGCGATTGCGATAGGTTTGCGTTTTAATGTTCCGATTTACACGTACGAAAACGTTTTATCAGAAGCGGGAATTTCTATCAATGAATCTTCAAAAGATGATTTGATGGAAGATTTTGAAGACGATGTGAAACCTCAGAAATCATTTGGAGAATTATTAAAAGAAAATCCAGTTGAGGTATTAAATACGATGCTTAAAGAAGCATTAGCGAACGAGGAATACGAAAAGGCAGCAAAAATTCGTGACGAAATAGATCGAAGAAATTAACATACTTTGAAGAAAGTCAGCTTGAAAGCTGGCTTTTTTTGTTAAAAAGCGTTAAGAATATTTTAGAAGAAATAAAAAATGCTATTTTTGCTTAGTCAATTAACTGTTTTAGTTATTTTAAATTTACCTTTATATTTTAAAAAGTGAACCATGAATTTCAACTAATTGGCTATGTCAAAAATTAAAAAATTAGGAAGTACTCCCAACGCAATGGTTATCGTTAGTTTAACAATTGCATTATTCTTAATTGGACTTTGTGGCTTATTGACGCTCAACGCCCGCAAGTTGGCAGAATTGGTTAAGCAAAATGTGGAGGTGCAAGTCTATTTAGATAATGATTTGACAACCACGAAGTTAGATTCAATTTTTAAAGTAATTGCTTCCAAGAATTTTGTATTAAAAAAAGAAAATTCACCGCAAATAAATTTTATTTCTAAAGAAGTAGCTGCCAAACAATTTATTCAAGAATCTGGGGAAGATTATCGTAAATTATTAGGTAATAACAATCCATTATTCAATTTATACTCTGTAAAAATTAAGGAAGAATTTTTTAATGAAGTAAATCTGAAAGAAATTAAGGCTGATTTGGAAACAATTTCGGGGGTTCATGAAGCTTCTTACGTGGAAAATTTTGTGGATGAGGTCAATAAAAATATATCTAAAATTTATTTAATTCTCTCCGTTTTCGTCATATTCTTACTGGCCATTATCGTCATTTTAGTAAATAATACCATAAAATTATCACTTTATTCACAAAGGTTTTTGATTAGAAGTATGCAATTGGTTGGAGCCACAAATACCTTTATTCGTAAGCCTTTTGTTATTAAAGGGGCTTTACAAGGACTCATTAGTGGTTTAGTGGCTTCTACTTTACTAATTGTGTTACAACAATTAGCAGTTCAACAAATTGAAGGATTGGGAATTTTGCAAGAAACAAGTAAATTGATAGTACTCTTAATTGGAATTTTAATCATTGGAACGTTGATTGGTATTTTAAGTACTTTTCAGTCAGTGGAACGGTATTTGAAGTTATCACTCGAAGAATTATATTGATTAACAGGTTCAACGCATTTAAAAGTACAATAAAACTGCTTGGAAAAATACAAATTGAGCTTATTTTGGATAATGAAAAAAGATTCAATTTAAGATAAAACCTAAAAATGAAGTATTTA
>NZ_CBABQS010000127.1:0-7156 GCF_964672035.1 Arcicella sp. | reverse complement strand
GATTCTGCTGATTTAGCAGAAGATATTATTGAGCATTCTGAAAGAGGAAATTTGAATGACATGGAAGGTTATAATGAACCTAAATCAAACGAAAGTCAGTTTTACAAATAATTAAATATACCTCTATCCTATACAAAAGGGCATTAACTTTCACAGTTACTGCCCTTTTATTTTGATTATTCCATGAAAATTCATGGATATTCCTTATAAATATTAAACAATTCAAAGATTGGGTGTAATTTCAAGTCTTAATTTTGAAAATGTATGCCAATCATTAATACGGACGATTATAAACCACCTTTTTGGCTTCCCGATGGTCAATCACAAACGATTTTCCCCTCCCTTTTTCGTAAAGTTGAAGGCATCGACTACGTGCGTGAACGAATAAAAACGCATGATGGTGATTTTTTGGATATAGATTTCTCAAAGGCATATTCATTCCATCACTCAATCCCTAAATCACTAATTATTTTATCCCACGGCCTCGAAGGCGATTCATCACGACAGTATATCACGGGGATGGTCAAAAATTTCAACACTCACGGTTTTGACTGTTTGGCTTGGAATTTCAGAAGTTGTTCGGGTGAATTAAATCAAACCAAAAGATTTTATCACAGTGGAGCAACCGACGACTTAGAAACGATTATAAAATATTCATTATCAAAAAATTACAATAAAATATACTTAGTCGGATTCAGCCTTGGCGGCAATTTAACCCTAAAATATTTAGGAGAAAAAGGGCAAAATCTTTATTCAGAAATTCAGAAGGCAATCACTTTTTCAGTACCTTTACACCTTTCAAGTAGTAGCAAAAAGATTGGTTGGCTTTATACCAAACGATTTAATAAGTCCTTGATAAAGAAGATTTTGGCGAAATCTCAACGTTTCCCCGAATTCAACATCGACACTTCAAACATCGCCAAAATCAAAACTTTAAAGGATTTTGATGATACTTATACTTCACAACTCCATGGATTTATTGATGCCGAAGATTATTACGAGCGTAACAGTTCGCTATACTTTTTGGATAATATTAGCATTCCCACGTTAATCATTAACGCCCAAAACGACCCTTTTCTCTCAAATAAATGTTTCCCTTTTGAGCAGATAAAAACGTTAGAAAAAGTCTATTTCCAAGCCCCAAAAATGGGTGGGCATTGTGGCTTTTATCCCGATGATTATCAAGGCGTTTTATGGTCGGAGAAAAGGGCTTTGACGTGGTTAATGAGTTGATGAGAACATTTTAGTAATTTTGCTTAGAATCTTTAAAAAAGAAGACCATGACAGGAATACAATTGAATACTCAAAACGACAAATATTTGATTTCAATAGATAAATCAATGTTTGACAAAGAATGGTTGGTTAAACTTTTGGAGAATTTACGGATACAAGAACTGGCTCGTAAATTTGATTTTGACGAAAGTATCGAAACTTTGGGAGAAGAAATAAAGGCAGATTGGTGGGAGAAAAACAAAAAACGTTTTATCAATGAATAAGAAAATTATTGTCGTTGATACAAACATTGTTTTTAAGGCTCTTCGCCTTAAAAACTCATACATTCGTGAGATGTTAAACCAAGAACAATATCATTTTTACGCCCCTAAATTTCTACTGGTCGAAATCTTTAAACACAAAGAGAAAATTCTCAAAAATAATACTCAATTAGAAGATGAATTTTACGAGTATTTGAACCTTCTTTTACAACGAATAACGTTTGTAAATGAGGACATTATCTCTATTGGAAATTACCTTGAAGCATACAGACTTTGCAAAGATATTGACGAAAAAGATGTGCCTTTTGTAGCCTTAACCATTCAATTAGAATGTGTGTTATGGACATTTGACCAGCCGATAAAGACCGGATTAAGTAATAAAGGATTTAAGCAATTCTTTGAGATGTAGAAAGTATAGCAGGTTGGTGTACGTCTATGTTGTTTGTCCAATTACAGAAAATACATGAAATAATAAAACCACAATAATCTTAAATATGACAACAATTATTCAAAAACTTGTACTCATTCTATTTTTATTTCTATCAACATTTACGCTTAAAAGTCAATCTTTATTATGGATTATTGAAGGCAATGGACTTAAAAAGCCATCTTATATGTATGGTTCAATGCACACAATTTGCAAGAAAGATTTTAAATGGGATAGAAAATTAAATGCTGTTTGTGATTATACTAAACAGGTTTATTTTGAAATAGACGTGGATAATCTTTTTGAGTATTTCAGATTCAAAAAACTTAATAAAGTACAAGATGAAAATTACTCATTACGTCAATATTACTCTGATGAAGATTACAACTTAGTTGAACGATATTTTAAAGATTCACTCCATATAAATCTTGACAAAAAAGATAATAGAAGCCCTTTATTTTTAATGACGAATTATACTGGAAAAACGTTTAAACAAGTTTGTCGAAATAGGTATTCTTACGAAGCCGAATTTGCAAGACTTTTTCCCGCTGGAAGTCTTTTACTTGAAAATACAGGAAGAATTTTTGGGCTTGAAACCGCAGTAGAAAGAGATAGAATTATAAATCAATTGCCATTTGAAAGGCAGGCAAATTTGCTTTTAGAACAAGTAAAAAGTGTTTATGAAATGAATGTTGATAAAACTGTGATTGGTTCGAGTTACAATGATATGGTCAAGTTGTATTTTGAAATGGATATTGATAAAATACATAGTTTTGTGGTTCAAGATGCCCAAAATGACGATTATCACAAAGTAATTATTGATGAAAGAAACCTTTTGTGGCTTGGTAAAATTCCAACAATTGCTTCACAGAAAAGCACTTTTTTTGTAGTAGGTGCAGCTCATTTAGGAGGAGAAAAAGGGCTTGTAAATCTGTTAAAACAACAAGGTTTTACTGTTAGACCATTATCACTCAATATGACAGGTTTTTAGAATTGAAGAAAATAGAAAAAAAAATAAATGTTAACCAACACAGCACAAGAAATTATTTACGTCATTGATTTTGACTCAACTTTTACAAAAGTAGAAGGACTTGACGAATTGGCAGCGATTGCCCTCAAAGGTCACAAAGACCGTGATAAAATCGTGGGTGAAATCAAAGCCATCACCGACAAAGGCATGGCTGGCGAAATCGGTTTTGCCGATTCACTCAAAGCACGGGTTGCCCTATTGCCCGCCAATCGTACGCACGTAAGTGAATTGATTGAGTTTTTGATGGGTAAAATCTCCGATTCATTCGCTCGTAATGAAGCATTTTTACGTGAAAACGCCGCTTCCGTTTACATCGTTTCGTCTGGCTTCAAAGATTTTATCGTTCCTGTAGCTATGTCGATGGGCGTTTTGGAAGAGAATATTTACGCCAACACTTTTGTTTACGATGCCGAGGGAAACATTACAGGTTACGACGGAGATAATCTTTTGTCACAAGACAAAGGCAAGGTAAAATTGTTACAATCGCTTGATTTTGAAGGAGATATTTATGCCATTGGGGATGGTTATACGGATTATGAATTGCGTGAATCAGGGTTGGCAAACAAATTTTTTGCCTTTACCGAAAACGTTTCTCGTAAAAAAGTAACCGACGTAGCCGATGAAGTAGTAGCATCTTTCGATGAGTTTTTATACATCAACGATTTAAACCGAGCGCAATCCTATCCAAAATCGAAAATCAAAGTTTTATTGCTCGAAAACGTTCACCCAAATGGCGTAAAAGCCTTTACATCGGAAGGTTTTCAGGTAGAATTATTAAAAGGTGCTTTGGATGAAGACGAATTAATTGAGAAAATTAAAGGCGTTTCTATCTTAGGTTTACGTTCAAAAACCAATTTAACTAAACGTGTTTTGGAACATCCAAACGCCAGCCGTTTGATGGCAGTTGGCGCATTTTGTATTGGTACCAACCAAATCAATTTGGACGAATGCGAACGCCGTGGGATTGCCGTTTTCAATGCCCCTTACTCAAATACCCGTTCGGTAGTAGAAATGGCGATTGGTGAAATGATTATCTTAACCCGTGACATCATGACCAAATCCAACAAAATGCACGAAGGAATTTGGGATAAATCGGCGAAAAATTCTTACGAAATCAGAGGTAAAAAATTGGGTTTAGTGGGTTACGGAAGCATCGGAACGCAAATTTCAGTCATTGCCGAAGCATTGGGCATGGAAGTTCATTTCTACGATGCCGTCGATAAATTAGCCTTAGGAAATGCCAAGAAATGTAAGACTTTAGAAGAATTGTTGAACATTTCTGATTTTATTTCCCTCCACGTGGACGGCCGTAAAACCAATGCAAACATCATTGGTGAAAAAGAATTTGCTCAAATGAAAGACAATGTAATTTTCGTAAATCTTTCTCGTGGACACGTCGTTGAAATTCCTGCTTTGGTCAATGCCTTAAAATCTGGCAAAGTGTGGGGTGCCGCCGTGGACGTTTTTCCTTCCGAGCCAAAAACAAACGACGAAGAATTTATCAATGAATTGCGTGGGTTGCCAAGAGTAATTTTGACTCCTCACGTGGGCGGTTCAACGGAAGAAGCGCAAGCGAATATCGGAGAATTTGTACCGAGTAAATTATTGCAATTCATGAATAATGGTAGTACTTACGGTTCGGTAAATTTCCCAGAATTACAATTACCACCCTTGGAAGATGCGCACCGTTTATTGCATATTCACCAAAATGTTCCTGGTATTCTGGCTAAAATCAACAACGTTTTTGCCAAATATAACGTCAATATTAAAGGTCAATACTTGAAAACAACCAACGAAATCGGCTACGTAATTACGGATATTGCCAAACAATACGCCGACGAAATTGTGGAAGAATTGAAAGATATTGATCATACCATTAAGTTTAGAATGTTGTATTAGTCACTTTGCATTTTGCTGAGTCGGACTGAGTGGGAATTGGGTGGGAATTGGGTGGGAATTAGGTGGGATTTGTTATGGATTTGCACTGGGTTAAAAACGGCACAAATTCATAGCAAATTTATTCAGAGTATACTTGTGAAAGTGATGGCCTACCAGCATAACATCGCCCTATCGTAAAAAACCGAAAATGCTTTTGCATACTTAAATAATAGATTCGTACATTTACATTCCATTTAATTAAATTTTGCTAAAATCCATTTAGCTTTCCTATTATAATTAAGCCCCCATAAAACATTCATGCACAGTATTTCCCAACCCGAAAACATCAAAATTGCCATTATTGGTCTCGGATATGTTGGTTTACCCCTTGCCGTTGAATTTGGAAAAAAATACGCAGTGTTAGGCTTTGACATCAACCAAACCCGCATTGATGAACTCACAAGCGGTTACGATAGAACCCAAGAAATGACCTCCGAAGCGTTAAAATCGCTGCAATATTTGTCATTTTCCACGAATAAAGAAGCCTTAAAAACGTGCAATATATTTATTATTACCGTTCCAACGCCCATTGATAAATACAAAAAACCAGATTTAACTCCTCTCCTTTCCGCCAGCAAAACCGTAGGAAAAATCCTCAAAAAAAACGACATTGTCGTCTATGAATCAACCGTTTATCCAGGTTGTACGGAAGAAGACTGCGTGCCAGTGTTAGAAAAAGAAAGTGGCCTGGTATTTAATCAAGACTTCTTTTGCGGCTATTCTCCCGAAAGAATTAATCCCGGTGATAAAATAAATACCCTCACAAAAATCAAAAAAGTAACCTCGGGTTCAACGCCCGAAATTGCCGATTTTGTGGATGATTTATACGGTTCAATCATTGAAGCCGGTACTTATAAAGCCACTTCTCTGAAAGTAGCCGAAGCCAGCAAAGCCATTGAAAATGCGCAACGTGACGTAAATATTTCATTTGTCAATGAATTGGCACTCATTTTTGATAAAATGGGTATCGACACTTCCGAAGTATTGGAAGCCGCCGGAACAAAATGGAATTTCCTAAAATTCAAACCAGGCCTCGTGGGTGGACATTGCATTGGCGTAGATCCTTACTATTTACTCCATAAATCCGAAAGCTTGGGTTATTATCCACAAGTTATTCTTTCGGGCCGACGAGTCAACGATAACATGGGCATTTTTGTAGCGAACAAACTGATAAAATTACTCATCAAAAAAGGGCATAAAATTGAAGGCAGTAAAGTGTTGATTTTAGGAATTACCTTCAAAGAAAATTGCCCCGATATCCGTAATTCACGAGTTATTGACGTATATAATGAACTAAAAGAGTTTGGCGTTCAGGTGGATGTGTACGACCCATGGGCCAGCAAACCCGAAGTAAAAGAAGAATATCAGATTACGTTATTAGATACGCTGAACGATCAATACGATGGTATTCTTTTGGCCGTTTCTCATGATGAATATAAAGCATTAGACTTAGAAAACTTCAAAAATACAAACGCAGTTGTTTTTGACATTAAAGGTATTTATGACAAAAATACCGTTGATGCAAGGTTATAACTATCTACCGTTTAATAAATTTCATACCTGAAAAAATTTGTGCAAAATGCTAAAAATCAACATTTTACCGCTCATTTTACCATTCAATTAAAAATAATATTTCGCTCCAAAGATTTACTGTATTATATTTACGGACAACTTTCAACTACTTTTTAGTAAGTTGCCCATATAAGTTAAATGCTATTTATAAGCATAAGTTAGAAATTAGGCGGTTCACCGCTCCAATTATATTTAGATAGGTTATCATTTTCTAATTAGCACTAACAACTAAAATCTAACCCCTCTTTACTAAAGACGATAGCGTCTAAAATTACATTTAAACATGAAGAAAAAAGCACTCATTACAGGTATTACAGGACAAGACGGTGCCTACTTAGCAGAACTATTACTCTCAAAAGATTACGAAGTACACGGAATTAAACGGAGAAGTTCTTTAATCAATACCCAAAGAATTGACCATCTTTACGAAGATTTACACGAAGATGATGTGAAATTTATTCTTCATTATGGTGATTTAAGCGACTCGACTAATATTATTAGAATTATCCAAGAAGTTCAACCCGATGAAATTTATAACCTGGGGGCCATGTCTCACGTAAAGGTTTCTTTTGATGAACCAGAATATACCGCCCAAGTGGACGGAATTGGTACCCTCAGAATTTTAGAAGCCGTTAGGTTATTAGGGTTAACCCAAAAAACCAAAATATACCAAGCCTCAACGTCTGAATTATACGG
>NZ_CBABQS010000126.1:0-7186 GCF_964672035.1 Arcicella sp. | reverse complement strand
TTATAGAGCCTATACGTTGATTATATCGACCTGCTTAAGTAAAATTTACTTTTTTTGATTTTAACCAAAAAAACTGTCTTTATAATGATATTTTACCTGATTCAGGTAAAATATAGGAGCTTTATAGACTTGATCATACTCATTAAACTGTTATCACACTACCTTTGACATACGAGTGGCTACCTATTCGTGAATAATTACTTACCAAAATTAACGGTTAGATAATAGTAGCTTAAAAATTGCTTACAAAAATATATTTATCATAAATTATTGATAATGAGTTAGTTGTAAACTCGTAATTCCAATTTGGCCCGCTTTGGTTGTGGAGACCAATAATAAAATAAATCGTTCAATTGATTATTTTAAAAAGATAAACATAAAATTTGATTGAGATTGCTTCCCACCTTTTGATACAGCCAGAGTATCTATGAGTATCTCGAGAGTATCTATGCAGTATCTATCAGTATCTACCACAGTATCTACCACAGTATCTAAAGAGTATCTATCAGTACCTGCCGAAGTACCTTTAGCTGCAACCAATATTTCCTCAATTCCAGCCTTATTTTAAATTTAACTTACTTATTTAAAATAAGTCTAAATAAAGTTTGTGTTTTAAAATTCATGTTTTAACTTTGTTTATTATTTAGAATAAGTCTAATTAAAAGCACAAGATAACAATTATTAAAAAAGTAAAACTTTAAAAACATGTTAAAATTTATTATTAAAATTCAGTATATCTTGACCTTATCAATTTTAGTAGGTCTTTCTTCTTGTACTAAAACTGAAGATGCTCAGCCAGATTTACGCACTAAAATTGACTATGCAAAAGTGATTGCAACAACTCCTTATAAAAGCCTTTTTATAAGCGCAACTGGCGATAGTACCGTTGATTTTAAATCAGGAAATGATAGATACAAACAATTTCAAGCAATTAATTATTATTTAGGTGCAGCCGTGAGAGATACAAAAACACTTGATGCTACTTTACTTAAAAATATGTACGTAAATACAGGAAATGCTTTTACAGATATCGTTCCTTTAAAAATAGTTGGTGCTGATTTAAATACTTCTGGAGTTCAACTTCGTAATCTTACAGCCTCGTCATTATCTGCAACTGATGCAGAAGCAGCCCGTACAAGAATGGAAGGATTGTTTGGAGATATGGCGATAATTAGTAAGTCTGTTTCAGTAACTGCTTCAAGTGGTATTGCAGGCAAAACAGGTACTTATTTAGTAGATGCTAAAGGAATAGAAACAGCACAAATTATCCAAAAATCCTTAATAGGGGCCTTACAATTAGATTATATTTGTAATGTTTTATTAAAAACTGGTTTAGATGCTGATAATAAAAATTTAGTTGCAGGTAAAAAATATTCACAATTAGAGCATAATTGGGACGAAGCTTACGGTATACTTACGCTTAACCCAGTTTATTTAGCTGGTTCAACAGATGCCGTTCGTGGTACATCCGAATCTTTTCTTGGTTCATATATTTGGGAATTTAACAAAGCAAATTATGCTAAATTTCACTTAGCATTTTTGAAAGGTCGTGTAGCAATCGTTAATAATGATAAAACAGAATTGAAAACACAGGCTACTTTTATCAGAACAGAAATGGAAAAAGCAATTGCAGCAGCGGCAGTTGGATATCTTGGAAAATGGAAAACAGGTACAGATAATGCTACAAGAGCTCATGCCATAGGTGAAGGACTTGGGTTTATTTATTCGCTTCGTTATGCTACTCTCAATGGAGCTGATGCTAAATTCTCAAATGACCTTTTAAATAATTTAGTAGGTTCTACAAATGGTTTTTGGGATTTGACAAATGATAAAATCAATGCTGCCTCTGATGCAATTGTCGCAAAATTTAAGTTGTAATTTTAAATTAAAAATTTTAATCTGTGGATTAATAACAATTTGTTATTAATCCACTATTTATACTTAATAGGATGAAGAAATTTAAGAATTCTCTTTTGCTTTTGGTTACTGGATTTTTATTATCGTGTGGTAGTGATAATTCTGGAACAGTTACGCCAATCCCTACCACAGACGAAGGAAAAGACAGAAAAATATTGCTTACAAGCTTAGCTGACAATATTATCATTCCTGCATACGCCAATTTTAAGGTAAAGTTTGATGTAATGCAAGCAAAATCAGAGGCATTTACAGCAAAACCTGACAATACTACTTTGACTGAATTTCGTTCGGCTTGGGTGGATGCTTATACTGAATGGCAAAAAGTAGAATTATTTGATTTTGGTCCTGCTGAAAGACAAACCATTCGCAATTATTTTAATATTTACCCTACCAGCGAAAAAGGTATTGCTGATAATATTGCAGACCCAAATGCCAATTTGGAGGTTCCTGCTTCATACTCTCAACAAGGTTTTCCTGCTTTAGATTATTTACTAAATGGTGTAGGAAATAATGATACCGCTATCTTAACCTATTACACTAATGCAACTGAAGGACCTAAAAGACTTGCGTATGTCAAGAAGCTTACGGCTCGGATGAATTTACTTTTCACGAAAGTCAATACTGATTGGACTGGCACTTATAGAGAAACCTTTATTACTAAAACCGGTTTAGATATTAGTTCATCTACCTCATTGATGGTTAATGGTCTTGTACTTCATTATGAGAGATTTATCCGTTCTGGTAAATTCGGAATTCCGTCAGGGGCTATGTTGAATGGGGTGGTTTCTCCAGAAAAAGTGGAAGCTTTTTATAAAAAAGATATTTCACAAATTTTAGCTAAAACTGCACACCAAGCATATATTGATTTTTTTAATGGAAAAGGTGTAAAAACAAATACAGAAGGTGCTTCATTCAAAACATATCTTAATGCTCTAGGTGCAAAAGATAGTAGTACAGGAAAATCGCTTGCAGAATTACTTAATGCCCAATTTGGAATAAACAAAGCGAAAATAGAGGCTTTGAAACCCAATTTCTATGACGATGTGAAAACCAATAACCAAGCCATGAAAGATGTTTATAATGAAATGCAAAAAGCTGTAAGAATATTGAAAGTAGATATGACATCAGCCATGAGTATTACAATTACTTTTACTGACAATGATGGCGATTAATGACTATTTTAAAAAAAATACCTGTGTTGCTCCATTAGCCGTTTTTAGACTTAGTTTTGGGTTGATGATGTTTGGTAGTGTACTTCGTTTTTGGAGCAATGGCTGGATTGAACAATTATATATTTCACCTCAATATTTTTTCTCTTTTTTTGGTTTTGAATTTGTAAAACCATTGGGAGAATATACTTATGTACTTTTTAGTATTTGTGGACTTTCAGCCATCATGGTTGCTTTGGGTTTCTTTTATAGAATTGCAACAATATGCCTATTTTTGAGTTTCACTTACATTGAATTAATTGATAAATCAACATATTTAAATCACTATTATTTCATCAGTTTAGTGAGTCTATTGTTGATTTTTTTACCTGCTAATGTCTATTTTTCAATAGATGCTTACAGAAATCGAAAAATATTGGCACAGTTTATTCCACAATGGAATATAGATGCTCTCAAATTAATGCTGGGTATTCTTTATTTCTATGCAGGTTTAGCAAAAATCAATAGTGATTGGCTTGTTCATGCTTTACCACTAAAAATTTGGCTTCCTGCCAGAAATGATATGCCAATTATTGGCTTTTTATTTAATTATTCTTGGATTCCTTACGTTTCTAGCTGGTTTGGATGTTTATACGATTTAGGTATTCCGTTTTTATTATGGAATAATTCCACTCGACCTTTTGCCTACATTGCCGTTATTATTTTTCATGTTCTTACGGCAATTCTCTTTCCAATAGGGATGTTTCCATATATTATGATAGTGGTAGCATTAGTCTTTTTTTCGGCAAATTTTCATCAAAAAATTATCAATAAAATAAGTACTTGGCTTAATTTCCCTTCCGATTTTATTGTTACCTCAAAAAGCTATTACACTCCTCAATTTTTTCAGTGGATTTTTATTGTATTTTTTATTTTTCAACTCTTATTTCCATTCAGGTATTTACTTTATAAGGATGAACTATTTTGGACAGAAGAAGGCTATCGTTTTTCATGGAGAGTAATGTTAATGGAAAAAGCGGGTTATACACAATTCACTATCAAAAATGCCAAAGGAGAGAGAATGGTGGTAAATAATAATCGTTTTTTAACAACATTACAAGAAAAAATGATGTCAACTCAGCCTGATATGATTTTACAGTATGCCCATTTTTTACATGATTATTATACTGAAAATGGCTTTGAATCCCCAGAAGTATATGTAGATTCTTATGTATCGCTTAATGGTCGCCTTGGCAAACCCCTTATTAGTCCAAATACAAATTTGGCTAAAGAAAAAGATTCTTTTAAACATAAATCATGGATTTTACCTTTCAATGACACTATCAAAGGCTTTTAGTACACTTATTCTTTGTTTTATTGGAACGCTTGCTTTCGCCCAATATAACCTTACAGGAACAGTCAAATTACGAAAAGACAGTTCTATTGTAACCTCTTGCAGAATCATTCTCAACGCTGGATCCCCAACTACTTTGGCTGATGAAAATGGCAATTTTATTTTCAATAAATTAGCCAAAGGAACATACATTCTTCAAACTTCTTTTCAAGATTTTAAATCCATCAAAAAAGAAATAAAAATCATTGATAAAAATATAGATTTAGATATTTATCTGGATTTATTTGATGAAAACCTCAACGAAGTAATTGTTACCCAAAAACAAACTGATTTTGGCTTTACCCGAATGCGTGCCGTAGAAAGTATGGGTATTTATGAAGGTAAAAAAACCGAAGTTATTTTACCAGAACAATTAGTGGCAAACCTTGCCACCAACAATGCTCGACAAGTTTTCTCTCGTGTAGCTGGGTTAAATATTTGGGAAAATGATGGAGCAGGATTACAACTAAGTATTGGCGGCAGAGGACTTGACCCAAACAGAAGTTCTAATTTTAACGTGCGACAAAATGGCTATGATATAAGTGCAGACGCTTTAGGTTATCCAGAAAGCTATTATACACCGCCCATTGAAGCAGTTGGAAAGATTCAGATTGTACGTGGTGCAGCTTCATTACAATATGGAACGCAATTTGGCGGATTGATAAATTTTGTCATGAAAAAGCCTGTTTTGGATAAAGCAATAGAGGTAGTTGCTCGGCAAAGTTTTGGCTCTTTTGGATTTTATAATGCTTTTACAAGTGTAAGTGGAACGGTGAAAAAGCAGAGTGTAGCTAAATTAAGCTATTATACTTTTTTTCAGTATAAAAAAGCAGATGGATGGCGAGCAAATTCTGAATTAGACAGCTATAATTTCTATGCTGATATTGATTATAAAATTTCAGATAAATCAAGCGTAGGAATTGATTTTACCCATAGTAATTATTTGGCTCATCAACCTGGTGGATTAACAGATGCCATGTTTGCTGAAGACCCTCGCCAAACGAATCGAGAACGAAATTGGTTTAAAGTTAATTGGAATTTGTGGGCATTACATTTTGACCATAAATTTAATGAAAATAATGATTTTAATCTTCGTGTTTTTGGACTTTCAGCTTACCGATATTCTTTAGGATTTCGTCCCAACCGAGTTGCCAGCGTAGATGATAATTCTGAACGAGATTTGATAAAAGGGGATTTCACCAATTGGGGAGCAGAAGCTCGGTATTTAAAACGTTATTTTATTGGCAAAAGTGCAATGGTTTTTCTGATTGGTAGTCGTTATTATCATGGTTTCAATCATAGCGTTCAAGGTTTAGGAAGCAAAACAAAAGAGGCTGATTTTGATTTCATCAGTAATAAACAAGGTATCGCTAACGATTATAGTTTCCCCAATGATAATGTTTCTCTTTTTATTGAGAATATTTTTTATCTAAATGACAAACTTTCAATAACCCCAGGAATTCGATATGAAAATATAAATACCAAAGCCGATGGTTTTTATGGAAATATACTTTTTGATTTAGCAGGAAATATAATCAGTGCCAGCCGCACCACAGAATCTCGTCAAAACAAACGTCAATTTGTTTTAGGAGGAATAGGTGTTAGTTTCAAACCCACTTCTCATTTAGATATTTACGGTAATATTTCACAAAATTATCGTTCAATTACCTTCAGCGATATGAGAATAGCCAACCCTTCTTCCGTAATTGACCCCAATCTGAACGATGAAAAAGGTTATTCAATTGATTTAGGCATTAGAACTTATGAAACTTCTTTGTACAATTTTGACATAAGTGGATTTTATCTAAACTATAATAATCGTATTGGAGAAGTACAATTTTATGATGAAAGCAACCGAGTTTTGCGTCGAAGAGGTAATATTGGACAAGCTGTAATAATGGGTATAGAATCTTATGGAGAAATTGATATTTTACGAAGTCTTAAACCTGAAAGAGAGTTACTCAGTGGTGTATTATTTTCTAATATAGCCTTGATTAATTCCACTTATAAAGCAAGTCAAATTGTAGGCGTTGTTGGTAATCAAGTGGAATTTGTGCCAAAGGTAAACCTTAAAAGTGGGGTTCGTTTGGGTTACAAAAACCTAAAAATGTCTTATCAATATACTTATTTATCAGACCAATTTTCGGAAGCTACCAATGCTCGAGAAGGAGGGGTTTCGGCAGTGGTTGGCTTAATTCCAGCTTATGATGTAATGGATGCCAGTATTTCATATAAATTTACAAGATTTAAAATTGAAGGAAATATCAATAATTTAACCAATAATTATTATTTCACACGAAGAGCAACGGGATATCCAGGCCCAGGTATTTTGCCTTCGGATGGACGTAGCTTTTATCTGAGTTTACAGGTAACACTTTAACGAAATCTCTCAATATTCGAAGCTTCCATTTTAGAAACCGTATGTTTTCGGCAAATTGTTCATTTTTCTGTAACAGGGGGTTCACTTAAATGTGGGGCAAACTTCCCACGAAAGAGCCATAGATTAGTTTTGGTCTCCACAACCAAAGCGGGCCAAATTGGAATTACGAGTTTACAACTAACTCATTATCAATAATTTAGGGTGTAGGACAAGTTTGTCAAGCTGCCATTTTTATTTGACTGACTAATTTATTCCACTCGTTATTTTTCAATGTAATTCTTAGATTTACTACTTGTTGAGCACCTTTTAATGTCCACCTTTGTCCCGATAGTTTCATTCTTTTTTGAA
>NZ_CBABQS010000125.1:0-7257 GCF_964672035.1 Arcicella sp. | reverse complement strand
TCCTTTTTGATAGACAAAATACATGAAAAATCAGATCAATACCACAAAACGAGTCGCTTTATACGCAAGAGTTTCAACCCTTGACAAAGGACAAGACCCAGAAACACAATTAGTCCAATTACGAGGGTACGCCCAAGCTCGGAATTTTGAAGTGATTACCGAATTCATTGACTACGCTTCTGGAACAAATGAGGACAGAACACAGTATAAGTTGATGATGGCAGCCGCTAAGAAAAGAAAAATTGATGTGGTCTTAGTTTGGAGATATGACCGTTTTGCTCGTTCAACTCAGGCGTTAGTTAATGCCTTGAAAGAATTTCAAAGTTTAGGAATTGATTTTATCTCTTATCAAGAAAATATTGATACAACCACGCCCACGGGCGAATTGATATTTCATGTCATGGCATCGCTGGCTCAATTTGAAAGCTCATTGATTAGTCAAAGGGTGAAAGCGGGTATGGCAAGAGCCAAAGCACAAGGCAAACACATTGCACGTCCACCAATTGCCAAGGAACTTCAAAAAAAAATTATAGAATTACAGCGAGGGGGGGTATCAATGAACAAAATATCAAAGATTTTGGGGATTGCTTATGGAACCGTTTATAATTATCGTTCCAAAATGAGTAAAACTGAGGAAGAATAACTAATTGTTTAGGTTGAAACCGCTACTTTTCGTCTTGTTGTAATGAAAACCTCGAATTGAGTAGCCGGTATAATAATGGAAATTAAAAATTCTGCGAGACCCGCGACGATTTTTGTACATTTTTTTAATTTTACCCATAGTAGGTTTAACTTTAAGAAAAACTAAATATTTCGTTCGAAAAGTGAAATTTTCGCCCAAATGTTATGAAAACTTCAAATTTGAACCACGTCTGGTGGAACAAAGTGGTTCCTCGTCATATTTAATTTAGTTAAAAGCTATTTTAATGGACTAAATTTACACATTTTTAATCGTCTATTTATTTAACGCATTAGTGTATAGAAAGATATTTTATGATTTTGAAGTAAAATTACGTTTTACCAAAATTGATGAAGAATCAAATTTGGCTGTATTTCAAACTACTTTTTTATTTTAACTAATCCTAAACACGCTAATACATAAGCACTTCTATTCTTCACTTTAGGGTGTATACCATTTTCAAATTCGATATGAAGAGTAGCGAACTTACTGTTCAAATCTTTGCCCGTCATAATTTTCTGGATAATACTACTTTTAAAATTATAATCTTTAATTAAAATATCTTCTAATCGATTTAATACAAAATTTGGGTTTATTAATACCGCATTTTTAAAATCCTCTTTTTCCTGATTTACTAAATTCCATATTGTGTTAATGTTAAATTTAAGATGCGTTACATTTCTTTGTTTATTGCCAAAATGCTCATAGTCAAAATCTATTGGGTTTAATGCATTAGCGCACTCTCTTTTTACAATATCTAATACTTTCACTTTAAAATTTTTCAAATTCTCATATTTCCCTTTTTCTATTTGTAAAAGACTTTTAAGTTCTTCTATACTATACACAAACGACGTTCTATTTTGACCCAAATGCATTTTTAAAATTTTATACATTAAAGTTGAATATGTCGAATGAAAGCTTTGGATGGTTTTGAAATCATAGCGAGTATATTGACTACCTAAATTTGCAAGATATGGAGAAAGTTTAGCGTTTGAACGAAATTCAATTACCCCTGAGTTATCGACGTTATACTCTATGCTCGTAAAAACAGGTATATGCTTAAATTCAAGATTTGGTTTTGCCAAATCAACCAAAGTTACTACCTTTTGTGCCATTGCTTTCGTAACTGCCATTACCTGTCGAGGAGAGACATATTCACTGATTTTTTTTATCGGAATCCTGACCTGAATTCCATGTTTCGTATCAACCGTTCCATGGTTAATCTGATTAACAAAAAACTCAAATAATCTTTGCTCTACCCGACTGAAATCAGTATTTGATATAATTAATTTATTAGGTACATAATTGTCCTTCCTATTGGGTGTATAGGGATGTTCTTGATATGATTCCTCTATTATTTGAACTTCTATTTCTAATGATTCCGATTTCATAGTTTAAAATTTAATTGTTAGTCATAATTTCTAAAATAAAGCGGAAATTGCCTGATAGGTAAATTATGAAGATGTATAAAAATTGCTAAATAATTTTTATTAAATAGTGCAAAAAGGTTGCCTTAACAGTGTAAAAAGGTTGCCTTAAAAAACATAAAATGTGCAAAAAGGTTGCCTTAACAGTGTAAAAAGGTTGCTTTAAAAAACATAAAATGTGTAAAAAGGTTGCTTTATCGATTGTAAATTATTAAGAATCAATGTATTAGGCCTCATCTAAATCATTCAAATTAAAGTATGATAAATATATAAATCAGTGATGAAAATAACTAAAAATAATAGTATTAAAATCATTTTTTGCCAAAACAGTAAACTTATCCCAAAATATTCACTAATAAAATAATACTAACTTGTTTAAAATCAGTAAGTTAGTATTGTAAAAAAGTTGCCTTATAATTTATTATAAATAATCAAAACATAAAAAATGATAAATCTTTATAAAAATATTGTAAAAAAGTTGCCTTGAGGATACTTTTCATAAATCTTTATAAAGAAATCTAAAATCGAGTTTTGCTGATAGGTAGAATGTAAAGAAGTTGCTTTTATATGTAACTGTCTGATAATCAAACCACAAATATGTAAAAAAGTTGCCTTAAGGTTCTGTATAATTGGCTAAATTATACAGAACAGAGATGGGCCACTTGGTAGTTTTTGATTAAATATGTATAATGTACTGATAATCAAACGGTTGAATATAATAATTTGTTCATTGTTTAATTATGCGCATATTTAATTGACAATTATTCATCTTTAAAATTCTTTGTAAAAAAGTTGCTCTATCCATAATAGCCTGATTATCAAGTACATTTAATTGTAAAAAAGTTGCCTTATATTTATATTTAATTCTAAATTAACATTTTTTCTCTATATATTATTAATGTTAGTTATGATTTTTGTACAAAATAGACGCATTAATTGTCAATTCACTTGCTTATTAATTTAGAACCGTAAAAAAGTTGCCTTATATCATGAAATTAATTGAAAATAATGATAATTACTTTAAAGTCAGTCGATTGAATAATATAAAACTTTGTGTGTAAAAAAGTTGCCTTACGGATTTATTGCCTCCATCTACATCCTATTTTTCAATATCTATTTTAACTTTTCTCTTAAATTTTTCAAATTAACAAATTGTTCTTTTTATGCTGTACAACATGATTCTAAAATTATGATTATTGAAAATAATCATAATTTCTTTATTTTATTATGCAAATTAATAAATAAATTCTAAAAAATTGAATTATTTGTCTTTTATTTTATGCAATAAATATTAATACGTATGTAATTGTATGCTAATTTATTTGTATCTTTGTTTATGATTAAAACATTTTTCCCCCAAATATGCTAACTCAAGAATTATTATTAAGATTTCTCAGAAGAAGAAATGCTATATCGATAGCCACATTAGAACGTGAGGCAGGTCTTCCGAAGGATACAGTGGCAAAGGCACTAAAAGGCGAAAGGAATTTGAGCGAAAAACACCTAAAACTTTTGCTTCCTGTGGTTACTTCATACGGTTTTTCTAATTCTTTATATGAAAAAGCCAGGGTTGTGTCTGTCATTAATCATAAAGGCGGTGTTGGTAAAACTACTACGACTGGCTATTTAGGCGAAGCCATTGCAAAAAAAGGATTCAAAGTTTTGCTCATTGATTTAGATCCTCAAGGAAATTTGAGTCAAATTTTTGACGTAAATGTTCAAGGAGAATCCCAAGTTTATCACAGTTTAATAAAACTTGAAAATCTTCCCATTTATCCGATTGGCGAAAACCTATCTATTTCTCCTTCTGATATTGAATTGGCAAGAGCTGAGACTGAATTACTTAATAAAGTAGGTGGTGAACAAAGATTGAAAATTTTGATTTCTCGAGTAAGTCAAGACTATGACTTTATATTGATTGATTGCCCTCCATCGCTCAATATTCTTACCATGAGTGCCATGCAAGCTTCAAATAGCTGTTTAATTACACTTTTACCAGAAATGTCCGCTTTAAAAGGTTTAAATACTCTTTTAGAAAGGATTTCTGAAGCAAGACAAATTTTTAATCCTTCCTTACAAGTTGATGGAATTATGTTTACGATGGTTCGAAAAAATACTGTTCATGATGGTATTAAAGAAACTGTCCGAGAAATTTTCCCTAATATCAAAGTGTTTAAGAATGAAATAAAACATCTTATCGCTTTTCAAAAAGCACAAATAGAACAAATTTCTATTATGGCTTTTGACAAAGATTCTGAAGCCGCTAAATGCTATGAAGATTTTTGTAATGAATATTTATCCTCATTTTAATTTGTAAATAATTTATGGCTAAGAATATTAAAATGTCTATCGCTTCAAAGGCCCGTGAGGCTATTACCAATAGTTTTTCATCACTTGAAGCTATTAAAAAAAATATTGTAATTCTTGATGAATTAAAGAGTTTTATTCCGCCTTTGTTAGATACAGAATTTGAACAACTTAAAATAAATTTGTTGGCAAATGGCTGTAAGGATCCACTTTTACTATGGGAAACTACTCAAGATGTAATTAATCAAGGCCGTTCTGACGAAACCGTATATGTTCTTATTGATGGGCATAATAGATATCGGATTTGTACAGAATATGGTATTAATTTTAATACCCAATTATTAGCTTTTGATAGCATTTCAAAAGTAAAAGAACACATGATTGACTTGCAGCTGGGAAGGAGAAATCTTAATCCACAGCAAGTTTCATATTTTAGAGGTCTTAGATATAATAACGAAAAAAATAACCTTTCCAATAATTTTTATTCCAAAAATGATGGGGAATTACTCGAGAATTCTCCAAATGGTCAGAATGACCATTTGGAGAATTCTCCTGAATTGACCACTGCCCAACGTTTGGCTGACCAATATAATGTGGGAGAAAAAACCATAAGAAGAGATGCGGATTTTGCTAAAGGTTTGGATAAACTTTCTCCAAGTTTGAAAAATGAAGTATTATCTGGAAAAATCAAAATTGAGAGAACTAAAATTCAATCATTAGCAAAAAACAATGCAATACAAGAGCCAATTAGTGAATTAAATCAAATAGAACTTTACGTCAAACCCGTTTCTAATACAACAAAATATGATTCAAAAATAGATTCATCTTCTGCTGAAAAGCTTGCGAAACAAAAGTTTGACAATTTATTGAAGGCTATTGATTTAGTCTATAAAACTCGAAAACTTGAAGATTTCGACATCGCTCAAAAAGCATTTGAAGATTTTAAGATAATACTGTAGCTACATCTTTAATTATTTTGTCTCTTCTGAATTATTATTTAATCCTATTTTCAATGCAATTTTATCCAAATGGTCACTTTGACCATTTGGATAAAATTTTATATTTTAGCCCAATTATTCGCTTATTCATGGACTTCAATTTTGACTATACCAATTGAAATTCAAATCAGTTTTAACAAATATTTTACCATCATAAATTTTTCCGTGATTTGGCTTTGGAAATGAAAGTAATAGGATGATTCGGGAAATTTTAAACTTAAACCAATATTTTCATCAACATGAATTTTGAATACCTTATTGATACTATTGAATCTACTCACGTTCAATTGTCGTCACAGGCAATAAAGCAAGTGAATTATTTGCAGACAATCCGTAATTGGCTGATTGGCTTTTATATCGTGGAATTTGAGCAAAAAGGAGAGGATAGGGCTGTTTATGGCACAAAGTTGCTCATCAATATTTCTCTAAGAATGAAGTCAAGAGCTAAGAATGGTTTCTCTGACCGCAACCTTAGACAATTTAGACAGTTTTATTTAACCTATCCTCAGATTTGGCAGACAGTGTCTGCCAAATTCAAAAACCTCTTGATTAAAGAAGTAAGTGCTGACATCTTGGTTCCTAAAGAGGAACTAATGCTCCCCATCGAAATACTCATAAACACCTTATCTTTTTCTCATTTTATCGAATTAATGCGGTTGGATTCTGAATTAAAAAGGCGTTTTTACGAAATTGAAGCGGTTAAAAATGCGTGGAAAGTTCGAGAATTGGAACGAGCCATTGACACCTTACTTTTTGAAAGAACGGGCCTTTCTACGGATAAAGCGGGGGTAATTGCCAAGATGAAAGATCAATTACCATTTGAACCAAAAGAACTGATTAGAAACCCACTATTTTTAGAATTTTTGGGTTTGGAAGAGAAAAGCCAATATTCTGAAAATGATTTAGAAACGGCTATCATTGACCATTTACAACAATTTTTGACGGAATTAGGGAGAGGATTTTGTTATGAAGCTCGTCAAAAACGTATCACTTTTGGCAATACACATTATCGCATAGATTTAGTTTTCTATCACAGAATCTTAAAATGTCATGTACTCATTGACTTGAAATTAGGGAAATTTAGTCATGCGGACTCTGGGCAAATGTTGTTGTATTTAAATTATTATCGTAAAAACGAAATGACCGAAGGCGATAACCCACCCGTGGGAATTATTTTGTGTGCCGACAAAGATGATGCTTTGGTAGAGTACGCCACCGCAGGACTTGAAAACGAGTTGTTTATCTCTAAATATATGCTTCAATTGCCTGATAAAGAAACCTTATTAAAATTTATTGAAAGTGAATTGAATAACCACGACCAATAACATACAAAGTTGAATATAGGAGTGCATCAAAAAGTGTGGGGCAATTGATTTTTGATGTCCTTAATTAAAAAATTATTGGGTTCAATTGCCTACCCTTAAATGATTCTCTAAAACATAAATCTGCTTGCCCCACACTTTTTGATGCACTCAGGTTATTGGGGGTTCACTTAAATTTAAGGCTAACTTCCTTTACTACTGGACATACGGTTGCAAGTCCCTTATTGGGCCTAAAGTAAGACAGCATAGTGTAAGTCACTCAAGTTCAATTAGTTATCAATACTATTTTTTCAAAATAAATTTTATAAATCGCTGATTATCAATTGCTTAACTTTTTCATTCCGATTCACCAGCAATTTCTTTTTTGGCAAAATGTAGCTCTTTATTTAGATTTGATCCATGAAATCGAGCTATAAAATTTTACAGGAATCGCTAAGCGTTGATTCCTTGATTGTAAATCTACGAAGTCGCTTTGATAGCTTTACAGACAAACGTGCTAAAAATTCAAGTGTCTCCTTAACAGA
>NZ_CBABQS010000124.1:0-7449 GCF_964672035.1 Arcicella sp. | reverse complement strand
AGAATATCCGTTTCACCTGAAGCCACTCTTTTCAGCGTTTCTTTGATTTGTTTGTCCGATTTGAAACGATTGACGTACTCAACTCGGCAAGGAAATTTCTCCAAACGGTCACGAAAAGTTCTGAAATGCTGCATGGCCAAAACGGTGGTCGGCACTAAAATTGCTACTTGTTTAGAATCGGCAACGGCTTTGAAGGCGGCACGAATGGCAATTTCTGTTTTTCCAAAACCAACATCTCCACAAACTAATCTGTCCATTGGATGCGGTTTTTCCATGTCCGCTTTCACGTCGGCCGTTGATTTTGCTTGGTCGGGCGTGTCCTCGTATTGAAATGAAGATTCCAACTCAACTTGCATAAAAGTATCAGGCGAAAAGGCAAAACCTGGTGCCATTCTACGTTTGGCATAAAGGGCAATTAGCTCTTTGGCAATGTCTTTAACCTGTTTTTTAACCTTCGATTTACGATTATCCCACTCCTGAGAACCCAATTTTGACATCGAAGGCGGTCCTCCTTCCTTTCCAGAATATTTGGCAATTTTGTGGAGCGAATGAATCGAAACCATCAAAACATCATTGTCTTTATAAATCAACCGAATGGCCTCTTGTTCAGAATCTCCGACCATTACACGGTCTAAACCCGCAAAACGCCCGATGCCATAATCTACATGCGTAACGTAATCGCCAATCTGTAAAGTCCGTAATTCCTTCAAAGTGAGGGCTTTAGACTTAGAATATTTACTTTTTTCTCTGAAACGATGGAATCTATCGAAAACTTGATGGTCAGTATAACAAACGATTTTGGTTTGTTCATCAATAAAACCTTCTCGCAACGAAATATTCAAGGGTTGAAAACGCACGTTGCGGTCAATTTCCTCAAAAATGGAGGCCAATCTTTCTAATTGCTTGGGCGAATCTGCTGTGATAATATTGGTATAATTGAACCCTTGATTTTCACGAAGATTATCGGCAAGGCGTTTAAAATCTTTGTTGAAAGCGGGTTGAGGTTTGGAATTGTATGAAGTTTTATCTTTTTCAGATTTAAAATAAAATCGTTTTCCAAACTCAATCGTGCCAAAGCCTTTAACCAAATTCAAGAAACCTCTGCGAGTTTCAAATAACTGATTTGGGTCCGAAATAACCTTAATTCCGCCTGATTTTGCGATAATTTCTTGAAAACTACCTTCTATTTTTTCAAAACATTTTTCAATAATTTCCAAAGTCAATTCTACATCTTTGAACCAAATGCGAGCATCCGCAGGAAGAAAATTAAAGAAAGGCTCACGGCTTTCCAAAGTCAATCGGTTTTGAACGTCAGGAATGATATTGATTCTGGAAACGGACTCAATCGAAAGCTGAGATTCAGGGTCGAAAGTTCGGATACTTTCCACTTCATCACCAAATAAATCAATGCGATATGGCAAGTCGTTGGCATAACTAAACACGTCCACAATTCCACCTCGAATGGAATATTGCCCCGCCTCATATACAAAATCGGTTTTCTCAAAATCGTAACTTGCCAAGACCTCACCCAAGAAATTTGTGTCCAATTTTTCATTGACTGTAACCGTAAAAGTATTCTTCGACAAGGAACGTTTATTGATAACTTTTTCGGAAAGTGCTTCGGGATATGAAATCAAGAGCAAACCCTCCACGGCATTGTTCAGTTTGTTCAAAACCTCCGCTCGCATCAGTACATTTGCGTTGTCCACCTCCTCATATACATACGCACGCTTATACGACATCGGAAAAGAAAGAACGTGTTCCTCTCCTACCAAATTTTGCAAATCGTTGATGAAATATGCGGCCTCTTCACGGTCAGAAAGTACGAAAAGATGTGTTTGCTTAGGATTTTGAAGGAAAATAGCGGAAGAAATCACCGCATCCAGACTACCCACAAGTCCTTTGATTTGGATATGCGGATGTTCATTCGGACGTTTTATTTGCTCTATAATCGTCTGCACGAAGCCGTCTTCACGATAGAGTGTAAGGAAATCTTTAACGAGCATTTTTTAAGTTATTAAGTTTTAAGTTCTAAGTTGTTAAGGTGGCGAGTTTTAACAACTTATCAACTTAATAACTTGAAACTTAGACAACAACAATAGCCACGAATCGCTTGACTCCAAAGAATCAAAAGCCATTCGTGGCGAGAATAATATCTGTAAAATTAACTGATTTTTTGGGGAAAAGGTTTTGTTGGAGTTGGAAATTGTTTCATCACCTCCCACAACATTTCTTAAACTTCTTCCCACTCCCACAAGCACAAGCTTCATTGCGATTAATGATTGTTTTTGAAGGAATAATGGTACCATTCACATAAAACCAATCTCCATTTTCTTTCTTAAAAACAGACTTTTCGTGATGAATTTGAAGGGTATTTTTGGTGTCTTGGTAATAGGCTTTAAACTCCACTTCGCCTACGGAATCGTATGAAAGCCCTTTTTTGCAATCAATTATTTCTAATTTTTGCCAATGACTTTCTTTTGCCCACGCTTCAATGTCGGTTTTTGAATAGTTTGCTCTTTGTGAAATATGGGTGCTATCAATTAAATATTGAGAGTCAATAATCACGTAAGCGGAATATCTTGACCGCATTAAGGCTTGGGCGGTTGGAGCGGGTTGCGTTCCGTCAACGATGGGTTTACAGCATTGCTCAAAAGTATCATCAGTGCCACAAAAGCACCTGTTTTTTATGGTTTGATTACTCATTTTAAAGCCTTTTCAACGCATATTTTCATTTTTTCTAAACCTATTTTTGCAACTTCCATGGGGTCTTTTTTCCAATAATCTTCATTAAAAAGTTCAACTGAAAGCACAATGGGCGTATTTTTATCGTGGAGCATTTTCAAAATTTTATCCATCGGTGCTACACCGTCGCCTGGCATAACCCTAAAACTATCGTTCAGCGTTTCACGACTCGGAATTGCGGGGTAGTCATTCATGTGAAAGACTTGAATATGATTTCCACTCAAAAAACTCAACGCATTTAATTCAGAACCGCCTTTGTGGAGGTGATAAACATCGGCCAAAATTAAGGCTTTGGGATGACCACTTTCGGAAGCAACAAAAAGCGTTTCGCCAAATAAATGCAAGTTTGCAGAAAATCCCCACAGTTCGAGCATGGGCAAAACCCCCATTGAATCGCCCAAATCGCACACCGCTCGATAACGTGCCGCCGCTTGACGTAAATTAATCTCTGCTCCTTGCGTTGCTCCAAAAGGTGGTGCTGCAATACGTTTACAGCCTATTTGAGCCAACATATCCATTTCTCGCTTAGTTTGTTCAAGGGCTTTTAGACGCTCGTTTGGGTCGTCCACAATCCATGGAGCAAAACCAATGGCATCTTCAATGACGATGCCTAAATCGTTGGCTTTTTGTTTTACATCTTTCAAATTTCCGCCTGTTTTAACGAATGCTTCCAACGTGCGAATCCAAATTTCAATGCCATTGTAGCCCGCTTTTGCTACTAATTCAATTTCCGCCATCAAGCCTATATTCTGCTTCATAATGGTACTGGTATTGAGGCAAAAACTGAAATTTGATATGCCCAGATTGACAATATTCTTTTCGGCAGGAATAACCATCGCTGAACTGAGGGCTACGCCAGATTTTAAAAGATTTCTACGGGAGATTTGTTCCATGTGAATTTATATAAATTATGTTTGGGTAAATTAAAAAAGGTTTGGAGAAATGTTGTTGGGTTTTGTGGTAAAAATAAATATTCTCCGAAAACAGATAGACCACGGATAACACAGATTTAACAGATTTATACGGATTTTTTAAAATTTTATCCGTGTAAATCTGTTAAATCCGTACAATCTGTGGTCTAATATTAAGCCCAACTGGGCGAAATGTAAATCTAATTCTTCAAAATTTCAAACTCTACCCGACGATTAATTGCTTGATTTTCGGGAGTATCATTCGCTACTTTTGGTCTTGTTTTTCCGTAGCCTTTCGCTGAGAGTCGTTCCGCAGGTACGCCTTGCGTGAGGAGGTAATTACGCACAACGTCCGCCCGTTCTTGCGAGAGTTTGTTGTTAACTAAGTCTGTACCCAAATTATCCGTATGTCCACTAATCTCTGAAATAATTTTGGTATTAGATTTGAAAAATGTGGCAATACGGTTCAACTCAGGAAATGATTCTGATTTGAGTTCAGCCTTCCCGAATTCAAAGAAAATATTATTCATTTCAACCTTTACGCCCACTTCAACGGGTTTTACCGTCATATCTTTTCCTTCGATTTCAAGGTATTTATTATTTGTAATCTTGCTTAAATCTATGTTTTGGGAAGTGCCTACGTAGCCGTCAATCTTGGTAGTAATTCCGTAGTTTTTTCCATAAGGCAAAACCACTTTATAAATCCCCGTAATTGGGTCGGGTGTGGCAACGCCTAATTCTTTTCCATTGGTTAAATCTTCATAAATGATTTGGGCATTTTTAGGGACTTTGCCCGTTTTTCCGTCAATCACTTTACCCGTAACCAGCACTACAGGGTCGGACTTTGTGGGTTCTTTTTTGACTGGTCGAGGGTTTTTCTCCCCTCCTGCCATTGGCGTGGTAGTCGTTGGCTGAGTTTCTACTGGCTTTGGTTGGTCTAATTTTAAACGAAAAATATCTTTCTTTCCAACAGAATTATTACTGGAAATAAAATAGGCATAATCCCCTGCCGCCGAGATGGTGTAATAAGCATCGTACTGGTCAGTATTGATGGGTTCACCGATGTTGGTGGGCTCTGTCCAGTGAATCCAAGTTTCGTCTTTTCGCTTACAAACCCATATATCATTGCTACCTTTTCCACCTTCACGATTACTCGAAAAATATAGCGTTTTGCCGTCTGCTGCTAAGAATGGGGTAGTTTCCGTGAAATCTGTATTGACATCATCCCCCAAATTCATGGGTTCAGACCATGAGCCGTCTTTTTCTAAAAATGAAGCATAAATATCATCTTCGTCAGAGTTTTTCTTTTCGGAAAAAGCCATTAAAAGTACCTTGCCATCGTTGGTGAGATAACCATATTCATTCTTTCCACGACTCAATTTTTCATATTTGGGAATATCCAATTTTTTGGGAATTTCCCAACCCGTAGCGGATTTTTTAGCTATCGAAAAACCACGAGTTTCGTATTGTCCGTTTACATAAGCCCCCTTTACTAAAATGGTTTGCCCATCGGGTGAAACGCTGTAAATCGTATTGTATTGGTCACGATTGAGGGCTTCGGACATACGTCTGGAAGTCGTCCATGCACCCATGAGGCTTTCTGAATACCAAATATCTTGCGAACCCGCAATTTGCTCAGTACCAGCCATTCCAAACTTGTTTTGTGGATGATTTTTACGCCCAAAATAAAGCGTTTTCCCATCGGGTGACATCACAGGATTGAGTTCAGAATATTCAGTATTGACGGCAGAACCAATGCTTTCAGGCTTATTTTGAGCTGTAAGTACTGAATTTTGAACGGCGAGCAATGAGACAGCGCAAAAAATTTGGAGAGTGGTTTTCATAGAGAAAATGATAGCTAAATTTTGTAGTAAACGCAAAATGGGGTTTAAAATTGCCTATGCCCTACCAATCCACTTCCCTACTAATTCCCCCTCAGATACATCATTACGCAGTTTTTCCAAAAGCGATTCAATATTATCATCCACGATTAACATGTCAAGATTTGCTTCTTTGACGAAACCTTCTGACACCATTTTTTTAAGCATAATTAGTAAATCATCGTAAAAACCGTTGGTGTTTAGAATTCCGATTGGCATTTTATGAAGTCCTAATTGTCGCCAAGTCAAGATTTCAAAAAGTTCATCCAACGTTCCCCAGCCGCCTGGCAGCGCAATCACCGCATCAGATTTTACGGCCATTAATTGCTTACGAGCGTGCATGGATTCTGTTACGATACATTCGGTAAGTCCTTTGTGTTGCACTTCCCAAGGTTCCATGAAAGATGGAATTACCCCGATGGCTTCTCCGCCATTTGCCAAAATTGCATCGGCAACTGTTCCCATTAAACCCACGCTTCCACCGCCATATACCAAGGTAAGTCCTTGATTAGCAAGCATTTTTCCAACTTCTGAGGCGGTATTTTTATAAACTTCGTTATGTCCTGCCGATGAACCGCAATAGATTAAAATATTTTTCAAAATCTCGGATTTGTTTTTTAGTTTCGTAAAAATAAGAAAAATATGCGTTCCTATCTCAATAAATCCGCCAAAGCCTTCCTCACCTCCACAAACTTATAATCAAAATCAGTCTCTTGTGTTATCCGTTGATTCAACACATAATTCCCGCCTAAAACTACATTAGCCATTTCTCCAAAAACTAATTTTAAAGCAAAAGCTGGCACATTTGGCATCCAAAAGGGTCGTTTCAACACTTGAGCGGATATTTTGGTTAACTCATGATTCGTTGCCGGATTTGGGGCAACGGCATTGTAAGCACCCGTCATTTGCTTGTCTGTCAAAGATTTTATGAACATCTCGCATAAATCATCCAAATGAATCCACGATTGCCATTGTTTGCCCGTTCCTAAAGCAGCACCCACACCCCAACGCACAGGTTGTGTAAGTCGTGGCAAAGCACCACCTTTATCACTCAATACAATTCCAGTACGTAATTTGACCGTTCTAATACCCAAAGCCTGAATTTCATTAGCCGCTGCCTCCCATTGAATACAACAATCTGCTACAAAATCATTACCTGCTGGATGTTGTTCAGAAATATGTTCATTACCCGTATCTGCTCCGTAATAGCCAATGCCAGAAGCCGAAACAAAAGAGATAAGTCTATGAGGTAATGTTTTTAACTTACTGACAATCAAATCAATAGATTTTGTTCTGCTTTCAATGATTTCCTTTTTTCTTCCATCCGACCAGTTTTCGTCGGCAATTCCAGCTCCTGCCAAATGAACCAGATAATCGGCTTCGAGGAGCGCATTTTCGTCAATAATTCTATTTTTTATATCCCAGAGATACGTTTTTACGGACTTCCCTCCTACGCTACTGCCATGGCTGCTGTTCACGGGGTCGCCCAGACCTGCCACTTTTCGAGTGAGATGTGAGACGGAAAAACCTCTTGCTATCAATATTTCTGTTAGGCGTGTTCCTACTAAACCTGAGCCTCCTGTGATTAATACGTTCATAAAGTTTAAGATATATATGGAGTTTATTCTTTCCAACAAAATTAATTTGATTGAGGAACTTCCCGAAAGTAAAAAGAACTTTTGGGAAGTCAAAGAAACTTAATTAACAGTGTACCAAACCCTACTCCCACCCTTTAAGTTTAATTTTTTACTCCTTTTCTTAGTTTAGTAACGTGTAAATAATAAGTTGGTCTAATTAATTTTCATAATATTGTATCTTCGTATTCAATACTGATTTTTAGTTATATGGAAATTACCCTCGAAGAACGCAATTATTTTAATCAATTAGATGAACGCCAACAACGCTTATATGTT
>NZ_CBABQS010000123.1:0-7581 GCF_964672035.1 Arcicella sp. | reverse complement strand
ATATAAGCGTTGTTGGCGTTCATCTAATTGATTGAAATAATTGCGTTCTTCGAGAGTAATTTCCATAAAACTAAAAGTCAGTATTGAATACGAAGATACAATATTTTGAAAATTAATTAGACCAACTTATTATTTACACGTTACTTAGTGCCTTTTTTGAAGCATTCCGATAATGAATAAGAAAACCAAAATTATAAGAAGTTTAGCATTGGAAGAGAAGTGAATATTGAACGGTTTTTCAATGAGCAGCCAATGTGTAAAGGGAAAAATAAACAGAATAGCGGCCACACAAACAAGCGCAATTTTGGTATGGTGGAATAGAAAATACTGATCATATCCATAAGCTAAAAAGCCAACGGCAATAATGAATCTGAAAATATCCGCTCCTGATATGTGCATTTTCGTTCCCTGATAAATCTATGGCAAAGATAATTATTTTGCTTATATCTTGTTAAGGAAATTATCATAATTTATAAAATGTTATATTGGTTTGTTGTCTTTTAAATTAACTATTTTCAAAGCCCTTTAAAACAGATTAATTTAATTTTTGTCCTCCATTTTAGCGGTTTTGTACGCTTTGAAGGTTAAAATATTTATAAAATTTATAAATTTATCTTAATTTTGGTCTTAATCTCTTCAATTTTATGATCATGACCATTCTAAATATCATTTCATGGACTTCAGTATCCAGCCAGCTTTTGTTGGTGATATTCTATTCATTGGGTGTTTTGTTTTATAAATATAATAAATCTGTCACTCAAGGTTTGTATGAGAATTCAAGTCAGCCCAACTCAAACGAATCAGTGGAATATTTTTCGAACGAAGTGATTAATACGATTCCAACGAAAGAAGCTGATTTTGAGAACTACGACGACTACTCCGCCTTTTCAAAAGAAAAGAGTAATGAAGTAAATGCTTCCAAATCAACAACTGAAGGGGAAGAAAACGAGCTTGAAGTGTCGGAACAAAACCCTAATGTAATAGAAGATTCGGATGAAGATTATGTGGCTCAAAATGCAATTCCAACGGCAACTATTGAAGACGAAGACTTTGAGCAAATCAATTTCAAGTTGCAAAATGAGCAAGAAAATAGCATTACGATGGTGGATGAAGAAGACATTAAGCGGGTATTTCAAAGACAAGATTCGAGTGACTGGGTAGTTCGCCATCAAAAAACCAATCATTAACATTTTATTGCATGAAAAAGGAAACATTAACTTTTACCATCGTCCTCATGGGCTATATTGCCTTTGGCACTTACGCCCAAACGGGCAGTTCCGATCCATCGGCTGGTATCGCAAAAGCTACCGATTTGGTCAATAATTTTTATACAAAACTGGTCAATCTTATCTATGCGGTGGCGGGATGTTTGGCCATTTATGGCTCGTTTCGGGTATTTTCTAAATGGCAACACGGCGACCAAGATACAGGAAAAGCCGCTATGGCATGGTTTGGAGCGGCTTTATTTCTGATTGTATCCGCTACAGTCATTAAATCTTTCTTCTCGTCTTTAGGCTGATATGAGAAAATTTGAAATCAATCGTGGAGCAAATGCCCCGCTCGAATTCAAGGGCTTAAAAGGCCAACATTTGCTGTATTGCGCCATTTATATCATCGTGGATTTCTTGGCCATTTTGATGCTGTACGTCGTTGGACTTCCAATCGTTCTGTGGATTATTTATAGTGTGGTTTCCATGATTGGGGGTATTGGCTATTTTATTTATCGTAACAAAAAATACGGGAATAAAGGACTGCTTGATTTAAAAATGCGAGATGTAACGCCTCAAGTAATTGAAAAATAAACGAAAACGATATGGCTAAATTCTCAGAACTTCATCCCTATGAAATATTGGAAGATGGTTTGCAACTATCGCACAACGGGGATATTTCCTATACTTACGAGTTGAAATTACCGCCCGTTTATTCGCTTCGAGACAATGATTTTGATAGCTTAATTGATTTATGGACTCGTGCCTTGAGTATGATGCCCCCAGGTTATGTGATACAAAAAACGGATTGGTTTTATCTGGCGAAATATTCAAGGAGTGAGGCAAAAGGCAGTAGCGAACTTTTGGCGATTTCTACGGATATGATGTTTTATAATCGTCCTTTCCTAAATCATAAATGCTTTTTGACAATTACCAAAACCTATCATCCTGACAATCAAAATGGTATCAGTATTTTTAATCGAAATGGCAATGTTCCTGCGGTCTTGAAAGATAGGAAATACGTGAAGAGTTTGCAATTGGATGCCAATGGTTTCATCGCCACCATTTTGCAGAATAATCTGATTGAGGTGGTGAATTATGAACATTTGAAAGGCTCAAAATTACCGCTAAATGCTACAAAATTGGTTGATTACGAAAATGAGTTATCGCTTCATTACAATTTTGGCAATCTGTCCTTTATGGATAAACACATCGCCAATCATGATTATTCCAAAGATTTTAAAATTGGGACGAAGAATGTGGCGGTGTTCCCTTTACAAGACATCGAAGATTTCCCAACGCATATTTCAACGGCTTATCGCCATTCAAAATTGAGTACCAAGTTATCCAATTTTCATTTGTCTTCCGTTTTTCCAATTGCGATGGGCTTGAATTGCAACCACATTTATACCCAAGTTTTTAAGACGGTCAATAAAGATGCGACCATTAAAAAACTGCAAAAGGGAATCAACGAGAAATCATCGTTGGCATTTTATTCGCAAGCCAACGCTTTCAATGCAGAAACGCAGCATACGTTTCTTAAAAACATTTTAGAGGAAAACTTGCAACCCATTCAGTTTCATGGATCTTTAATTATTTGGGACAATGATGCTAATCAGTTAGAATCTAAAGCGGGATTGGTTTCCACGGCTCTTTCTGACATTGGTTTTCGGAAAGTTGAAATGAGAACCTTGAACGGAGCCAGTTATTTCTGGACGGCCATGCCATCGAATGCGGGTTATATTCCCGAGGATTGTTTTATTCTCAATTACGCTGATACACTTTCTTGTTTTTTGAATTTTGAAGGAATTTATGCCGAAAGTTCGCAACCCGTGGGTATGAGAGTAACCGACCGAACGGGCAAGCCGATGCTTTTGGATATGTTTGTGGAACCGATGACGAAGGGATTAATTGCCAATCGAAATGGCTTTGTGATTGGTCCTTCGGGTTCGGGAAAGTCATTTTTTACGAATGATATGGTGAATCAACTCTATGCACAAGGCAATTACGTAACGGTTGTTGATGTGGGGCATTCTTATCGCAATAACTGTGCGTATGAAAATGGAGCTTATATCACCTACGAAAAAGGCTCAAACTTTGGGTTTAATCCCTTCTTTATTAATGACTTCAATGAGTTTCAGGATGATGAAGAGAATTCCATCAAGAATACCTTATTGACCATTTTATGTTCGATTTGGCGAAAAGAGACGGATAAACCAACCACTCGCACTGAAGACGTAATTCTTTCGGCGATGTTGAAAGAATATTACGTCCACGCTGAAAATTTATCCAAAACACAACGAGATTATTCATTGAGTTTTGATGCGTTTTATGACTACGTGGAAAGCATTTTTTCGGTGGAATACATCGAAGCCAAGAATATTCGAGAACAAGATTTTGACTTACGAAATTTCTTGTTGACGCTTAGTCCTTTCAAAATCGGTGGAGAATACGGCTATTTGTTGAATAGTCGAGTACACGGCAATTTATACCAAAAGAAGTTCATCGTTTTTGAGTTAGATAATATTAAAGATGAATCCATTTTGTTCTCGGTGACAACCATTATGATTATGTCCCAATTTGTGCGACAACTTTATTTGGAACCACAAAAATTCAAGTTTCTAATCATTGAAGAAGCGTGGAAAGCGTTGATGACTCCCGTGATGCAAGGATTTTTGAAATGGTGTTATAAAACGCTGAGAAAGCACAATGGCAGTATTGTAACGGTAACGCAAGAGTTGAATGATTTGGTGGATAATCCCGTGGTGAAAGATACGATTTTGAGTAACTCAGCCATTAAAATTCTGCTCGATCAAAAGAATTATGAGGCTCAAATGGGCTTTGTGCAGGAGATGTTAGGGCTAAGTCCATCTGAAATTTCGCTGGTAAAATCAATTAATATGGATAATGCGAAGGGGAGGGTTTACAAAGAATTCTTCATCAGTTTCAGTAGTATTTTTTGTGCGGTTTACGGATTGGAGGTATGTCCAGAAAAATATTGGCTTTATACGACCAACAAAACGGAGCAATTTACGCTCAATGAAATCCGCAAAAAATATCACTGTGATGTACGAGAAGCGGTTCAAATTGCGGTTAAGCAACAACGAAAACCACTTTTGTTAATTAATAATGGATAATTAATAATGGAATAATTTAAAAGTATTTATCCAAAACCAATTGCCAAAAGCTAATCGCTATTAGCCAAAAGATAATTATAATCCTTACCATTTCATTTTACTAAAATTTTAAGCGAATGAAAACGATTTTAATTTTATTCCTTTTCCTACTATTTAGTCCCATGTATGGACAGACGGGAAACAAAGAAGTTGATGATGCTTTGAAAGCATTGGCAGGAAAATACGCCAGCGGACAAACACTAACGAATGATGATATGGCGGCACTATTAAAAGCGGCTGGGGTAAATCCATCCCAATCGGGAGCTGATAATTTTACGAAAATGCAACAGGAATTGATGGATAAATTTAATGCAAATGCCAGTGATTTTTTCTCAGGAGCAAAATCTATTCTGAAAGGCGTTCTTAAATCCATTCCGGTTATTGGCGATATTTTGGGCGGATTATTTGGTCCAGATGACGTTTCGGATTCCGATACGCACGACAAACTCGACCAGACTAATAGCAATTTAGAAGAAGTTAAAGAAAGTGTGTCAAAAACTGCCGTATATACCGAAGCGACATTTAAGTTGATGCAAGAACAAGAGAAGTTTTTATTCACGCCGAGCAATTCTGTGAAGAATCATCCCTTCAATGAAAATGCCAAAACTTATTGTAGCAAAGTCATTGAGGTGGCCAATTTTTATATCGCTGCGGTTGATGATGATAAATATTTGACAGACCTTGAAAAAACTTACGCCAAAAACAAACTCAATAATTTTAAAATCTCTGCCACCCAAAAATCGGATAAAGAATTACCAATGGTGACGGTGGACACTAAGTACAGAATGACCGATAAAGACCGTATTGCCACGTTGGAACAAATTGCGAATAATTCCGAAACGCTTTATAAAGAAGTGGTTGCGTTTGGTCATCGGATAGAATCAACTTCTAAAGAAAGAAGAAATAGAAGTACGGAATATACTTTTGGCAAAGAATATTTTGCCCCTAAAAATTAAAATAGCATGGCTGGATTTATTGAAGGATATGATAAAAATCTGCAAGCAATTGGCGAACAACTGGAGGGAAGTACCTCCATTTTTATCAATACGGGCATTGATATTGTGTCATTAGGAATGCTCTTGATGGTGGCAAGAAAAGTGTATCGAGTGTGGGGAATGAATGAACCTTTGGATATATACGGCATGCTTCGTCCCATTGGTTTTGGACTGTTATTAAAGTTTTACCTGATATTCATGGGAGCGGTTGATTCTACCTTGCAGGTCGTGAATGAAACAGTAATTGGTTACGTAAACGGGGGAAAATCTACCATGATTACTGCTTTAGTTGGACTGGATGAAGCGAATGCAAAATCAATGGATGAAAAAACGGAAGGGAAAGATTTGGGGAAAACGCCCATTGAAGAAAGTCCAAGCAATGGCTTTTGGGATACGGTAACTGGAAATGGCGAATGGATTGGAGCCAAACTTTTATCCGCTATTCAATACGCCATTCGATGGTTGGCCTTTATTCTGCTGATTTTTGGCTACGTTTTTCTGTCCACCATCAGGCTTTTGTATCTGCTAATTCTAAAATTAATCGGGCCAATTGCCATAGCTTTTTCAGCTTTTGAAATCTTTTCGGATTCGTGGAAAGGTTGGCTCAGTAACTATATCAATGTGTCCTTGTGGCTACCAATTGCCAATACGTTTATGTTTATTCTGCTGAAATTATCAAACTCAATGGTGGATAAAACCAATATGGACGAAATTCAAATTAATATGGCGTTAATCATTCTTTACATCACGGGCGTTTTTGGTTTTTTCAAAGTACCTGACTTGGCCAATTTGATTATTTCGGGTGGTGCGGGTGCTATTGGCTCGAATGCGATGGGCGTGAGTGCTTCGCCAGTTTCGGCGGTGGCGGCTTATATGGGCGGAAAAGCGGGTTCGGCTGGAAGAGCGGGATTTGATATGTTGAAAAATACTTTCGTAGGCAACCAATCCGATTCAAATAATAGGGGACGTGTAACTGAACAAGCTAATCAACCCACGAAATAAATGTTAGAATCTCTTCATAAATCGTCTTCAAAAAGCCCGATATCCTTTCAGAAAAGGGGATTTCAGAATATTATTGACCTCGAAAAACGGCATCAACAATCGCAACTTTTGATGTATTTGGTCATGAGTTTTTGCTTGCTCATCACCGCTGGATTTGTCTATTATGCCATTCAAGAAATTACCAAATCGCAGGATAGAATTTATGTTTTGAATGGTGGTGAGGCAATGATGGCTACCAGGGCTTCGGTGAAAGAAAATCGTTTGGTAGAAGCTAAAGACCACGTGCTAAAATTCAATGAATATTTCTTTGATAATTCACCAGATTTTGAGCAAATCAAGTCAAATGTGGAAGGAAGGGCCTTATACATGGCGGATAAAGGGGCGGAAGCTTTGTACAAAAGATTCATTGAATCAGGATATTACCGAGATATTATTGCCCAAAATATTGTGCAGTATCTCATTACTGATTCCATCAAAATTAATATGCAAGTCTATCCGCACGAGGCGATTTACTACGGAAAACAATACCAATCAAGGGCTTCGCAACGAGTGGTAAGAGCCTTTAGAAGTAGGTGTTTACTGGAGCGAGCTTCACGGTCGGAACGCAATCCCCACGGATTTATCATTACCAATTACGAACTGCTTGAAAATCCAATTATTAAAAATTAAGACAATGGAATTTTTAGACCGACACTTTTATAGTTAAAAAAATAAATGGGGCGATTAATTTGACAAAATAGCCGCCAGACAGTATCATAGCGGCTATTGAAAACATCTAATATCCGCAAAAATATAGAATCGGGTTTAAAAAACCTATACCCCTCAAAACTGCAAGGCAATCCTTTGAGACGATTCAATACATTAGTAAGTATGGTTAGTGGCTTGATAGCCAGTAAGCACGTTTCATTGGGAAAAATTGCTGATAATCAGCAAGGTAAAATTCATTCTTTAAGCCAAGTAAAGAAAAATGAACGTTGGCTTGACAATGGTCTGATTGATGCCGATACATTCTTTACTCCCTTTATTATCAAGATATTACACGGTATAGTTCTCCAAGAGAAAGAACTGGTATTTGTCATTGATGGTTCGGTGGTAGGTCGGGGTTGTCAAACGTTGATGTTAAGTGTACTTTGGAAAAAGAAGGCTATTCCAGTAGTTTGGAAAACCATTCAAGCACCCAAAGGACACTTTTCAGAGGCT
>NZ_CBABQS010000122.1:0-8167 GCF_964672035.1 Arcicella sp. | reverse complement strand
ATAGAATCGTTGTTTAATTGGGTAATTCAATTAACAAATATTCAAAACGCATCATTTGTTAGATCTGAAAGTGGATTAAACGTTCATATTTTTGGAAAATTAGCCGCCGCTTTAATACTATTGGCTAATATCTAACCCCTGATTCGCATGAGTTCTATTTAAGTTAGTCTAAATGATTTTCGCACATTAATCCTAATATTTTATCTCAACAACAAAATGCTAAAAATGAAAAATACGGTTAAAATTCTAATTTTCGTCTTGTCGATTTTGACACTTCAAGCTGATATTTTTGCTCAAAAAGGCAGAAAAGCGTTCAACTATCCACTTGGCGTTCAGGCTTATACGTTCAGAAAGGAATTTCCTAAAAATGGAGCGGTTTCAACGCTTGATATTATCCAAAAAATGGGTATCACCGAACTGGAAGGTGGAGCAACAAAAGGCACTACCAATGAAGAATTCAAGAAACTTTGTAGTGACCGTGGCATCAATATTCCATCGACAGGAAGTGGTTTTGAAGACCTTGAAAAAAATCCGCAAAAGATTATCAAAAACGCTCAAGAATTGGGTTCAAAATTTGTCATGTGTGCATGGATTCCTCACAAAGGTGATAATTTCACGATTGAAGATGCTAAAAAAGCCGTGGAAGTTTTTAATTCAGCTGGAAAAATATTGAAAGAAAACGGCTTGACTTTCTGTTATCATCCACACGGATACGAATTCAGACCTTACGAAAACGGTACGCTTTTAGATTATATTTTCCAAAATACAAATCCCGAATACGTGTCCTTTGAAATGGATGTTTTGTGGGTGCTTCACGGCGGAGGAAATCCTGTACAATTGCTCGAAAAATACGGTAGCCGTTGGAAATTAATGCACGTGAAAGACCTTAAAAAAGGCGTAGTTGGCGATTTTTCTGGACATACACCCGCTGAAAATGACGTGGTTTTAGGAACGGGTCAGGCAGATTGGAAAAACATTTTTAGGGTTTCTAAAAAGATTGGTATCAAGCACTATTTTATTGAAGATGAAAGCGACCATGAAGTTGAAAATGTGCCTTTATCAGTTGAATATTTGAAGACTTTGAAGTAAAATTTCAAGGATGACATCGTTTTAAACCATGTCATCCTTATTTAACAATTTATTCATTCCCCTTCGCTCCTTCCCAACCCAAAATCGCCTTTTTTCGATATGCTCCCCAACGATAATTACCCGTTGTTCCCACTTTTTGAATCACTCGGTGACAAGGAATTAAATAAGCAATATTATTTGCCCCAATCGCCGAACCGACTGCCCGCTGTGCCGTTGGTTTATCAATCAATTTGGCAATATCTTCATAACACGCCAATCTGCCCGAAGGAATTTTGAGCAATGCTTCCCAAACCTTTATTTGAAAATTTGTTCCCCGCAAAAGCATCATTAAAGGTTTTTTATCCGAATTCTTTACAAAAATCTGATTAATAAATATCGAAGTATCTTCCTGATTCTCAACGAATTCTGCATTTTTAAACTCGTTTTCCAAGCGGATTAATTCATTAATAGATTCTTCGTCCAATAGAAAGGTTAATTCCAAAATTCCACGGGAAGTGATGGCAATGAAAGCAGTTCCAAAAGGCGTTTCATGCGTTCCGTATTGAATCGTTAAGCCTTCGCCTTTTCGTTTGTATTCGGCGGGAGTCATTGCCTCATACGTTACAAATAAATCGTGTAGGCGTGAGGAACTCGAAAAGCCCATTTCGATGGTTGTATCCAACAAATCTTTGGTTTCATTCAGTACATTTTTGGCGTATTCTTTCGATAAAAAACGCATAAAACGTTGCGGAGAAGTTCCCGCCCATTTGGTGAACATTCTATCAAAATGAAACTCCGAAAGGTTGACGGCTTCGGCAATTTCTTTCAAAGCAGGTTGGCGTTGAAAATTATTTTCTATGAATCGAATCGCTTGTTCAATTCGCTGATAATCAATGTGTTGTTGTGTATTCATAGCAAAAAATAGTGAGTTATGAGTTTTTTTAAACAGTAATACTTTCAGTTATTAAAAAGGTTATTTTTGAGCATTATTTTTCTTTATTTACCAAGTAAAGGTAGGTAGCTGGCACAGATTTTTAAATCTGAATATTGCTAAAATTACCATATACTAAATTATCATTTGAATCCGCCCATTTTTCACGAAATATTTATATTTTAGTAGCACTTTATACATAAAAACTACATAACACATGGGAAATACTATTAAAAATCAATATGAAATTGGTCTTTTCTGTGTGATGATTATACCAATCATAATTTTTTATCAGTACATTTTTACACATACCATAAATGTACCCTATCTTGACGATTTTCAGATACTTAATACCGTTGTCAGAGTACAAAACGAACCCAAAAAATGGTGGGAAATTCTAACGGAAAATTTCAATGGACACCGTTTTGGAGAAATAAAATTACTCGTCTGGTTAGATTTTTTAATTGAAGGTCAAGTTAATTTTAAGACACTTTGTATTTTTGGCTCTTTTTTCTTGCTGGGTTTTTGGTATTTCTGTCTAAGAATAATTCGAGAAAACGATATTCCTATTTTCTATTTCATTCCCTTTACATTCTTACTTTTCCAACCCATTTTTCACCGAAATATCTTCTGGATGTTGAGTTGTTTACAATATCAACAATCCATTTTTTTCACGATTACAGCGTATTATTTCTTGGCAAAACATACCACAAAATCGTTTATTATTGCGGTTATTTTGGGCATTATCCATACCCAGATTAATGGAAATGCTTTCTATATTTTTATGCTTGGAGCGTTAATTCCACTTTATCAGGGACGATATAAAATGGCCACAATTTATATCGTGATTGGGCTGATTACGGGTGGATTATTTTATCTGAATATGCCTACCGTTGTGGGATTAGCGGGTTATTCTTTCCAAGATTTATTAATGTCAAAACCTAAAATTATTTTGGGAGCTTTGAGTGGTTTTTTGGGTGGGTCATTGGAACAATTTACTTCTAAACACGCTGTTGTCGGAGCATTTGGGTTGCTATTAGCCATCATTATGGGAATATTCATTTCCGTCTTTATCTTCTTATTTTTCAAACACTTAATCAATAAATCTATTTTAAAAAATAACAAAAGTGGAAACATTTTACTGAAATATGTTGAACTTTTTCGTCAACGAATAATTATGATTTTAATGGCTGGTTCACTTTTACTAACTGCCGCAGGAGTGGCCATTTCAAGAGGTGTTTTTTACAAAGAATTAATGTTAGTTGATCGATATTTGCTGTATTCGGTAGTGAGTATTGATGTGGTTTATTTACTATTTATCATGTTTTCGGAGGGCAAAATTCGGCAAGTTATTGGTATTATTTCTTTGCCTTTGAGCTTAATTTTTTGTTTACATTCCTACTACAAAGCCATTCCGCAAGTACTATTTTACGAACGTTCGCACGAAGCAGATATTTATGATTTAAAACATCATCGAACCACAAACAACAAAATGTTTGGATTTTCGCCCCAATCTTTGGCCTTGTTTGAACAATCTTTACAAAGAAAAATTTATCAATTTCCTAAAAGCAGATTTGACACCTTAGAAAATATTTTAGCAGAACCACTTAACAATCAATCATTTAAAAATATAAATCTTAATTTTTCTTTCCTCAATAAAGTAAATGATGTTTACGGTGGCGTTAAAATATTGTACTTCAACAATCAAGATTTTTATCTATCAGAAAAAAATCTTGACAACACTTTTTTTGTGGTGCTAAAAAATGAACAAACAGATGAAACTTTTTTGATTTATCCGCAACGCCCGTGCCTTATACGGAAAGATTTTTTACGTACTCACCAACTGTTTAGTCCTGGTTTTGTTACCATGATTCAGCAGGATTGTGTGAAGCGGGGATATTACAGAATTGGACTTTTGGTTTTTGAAAATGAGAAGGCAGATTTGAGATATACCCAACAATATGCCCGCATCAAAAACACAAAAATGATTGATTGGATGCAGTCTTTTGGGTATTATTAAAAATACTTAAAAACCCCTGATTTACCATTTCCAGCATCCATTTCATATTTTAACATTATCTGATGAAAGCCTTGCGATGAAATTGTATTTGAATAGCCAGACCCTGAAAAATCATAAGAATAACTTATATGTATTTTTTTTAACTGAACCTGCAATGAACCTAAAATCGAGGTATTTGTTGAATTGTCTGAACCTGTATTTTGATACCAAATACCAATACCAAATTTGTCATTTATCCAGCCCGTTGCGTTTAAATCGAAGTCTGTTTTACCGCCCAAATTAGTGGATTGTTTTCTGACTAAAGCGCCCGTTTTGATTTTAAAGTCATCATCAATCGTAAAAACGTATCCGCCTGTTATAAAAATTGGTCGATTATAATTATCTGAAGCATTGACATTTAGCATCGAAACACCAAAATAAGCGTCATCATTATTATAGTAAATTCCTGCTCCGTAACTTGAATTGAAGGTAGTATTACCCGAACTTCCAGTTCCCAAACTGAAAGTAATGGGTACTTGTGTAACGCCTAATTGAACGCCGATGGCTAATTTTCCGTCATTGGGAAGTGTCAGACGGTAAGCATAATTTCCGTAAAGTCCTAAGTTACCATACACCCCTGCGCCGGATAAACCTCCTTGGGTTTGGGCATTATACGCCTGAAAGCCGATTGCCATGCGGTCATTAGCAATGGGCATATCAAAATTAAAATATTGTTGTGTGGTTGTGGCGGCACCCAAAGGGCCAAAGAGCGGTCTTGTACGATAAATTCCCGAAATACTAATCACCTCACGACTACCTGCATAAGCGGGATTGACGTTAAGGGGCATAAACGGATAGGTAATATACATTTGGTCTTGCTGTGCAAACGTTGTGAATGCTTGCGTGAAGATGAGAACTGTAAATAAGAATTTCAACGTATGTTTCATGGTTTCGTTTTTCTTTGAATCCACAATTTACGAAAAAAGCCTTGTTCTGATATCCAGAACAAGGCTTTTTATAGATTGATATTTTTATAAAATCTAAAACCGCAACAATTACCATTTGAAATTAAACCGATTTTCTATATTTAAATTTAAAGAACAAAATTACACATGATAATAAAAGCGTTATTGAGTTCGCCGCAATGACAGGAACTGCCTGAGATTGTATTCCGTAAACCAACCACATCACGACACCCGCCGTAAAAAGTAAGAACATGGCCAACGACACGTCTTCTGCTGATTTTGTTTTGTAGATTTGAATCACTTGGGGAACGAACGCTATCGTTGTTAAAATTCCCGCTATGTATCCTAATGTTTCCATAAGTATTTGTATTTAATGAGCTTTCCGCTTTGTAGCTCGTGGTTATTAATTGCTTTATTCTGATGTAAAAATAACGGAAAAGTTATATACCATGTTGAATTTTATCGAAAATTCTTTAAATAGTACAATAATTAATTTATATAAACAAATACAAAAATCATTTGTATTTAAAAGTTCTCAAGATCCACACTTATTAAAGACAAAATAACCTCCCGATAGCCCCGCATCTGATATCGCTACATTTAAAGTAAATTGGAAGTACAATATATTTCCAACATCAGATTTCACTCAATTCTCGAAATTCACGCATGAAAAAAATACTGCTATCTCTTACTTTCTGTATCACTTTTGTCGTCTCAAAAGCACAAAATACGGTTGGTATATTTGAAAACCATACGGATATTGGACCCGTAAAAACCGCAGGAACCGCCAATTATGATAATTCTTCGAAAGTTTACACGCTCACGGGTTCGGGTGAAAATATTTGGTTCAAAAAAGATGAATTACATTTGGCATACAAAAAAATCAAAGGAGATTTTATCCTCACAACCCAACCAAATCTTATTGGAAAAGGCACAGATTTACATCGAAAATCGGGTTGGATGGCTCGCACCAGTACGGATACGAGTGCGGCAATGGTTTGCTTGACCGTTCACGGCGATGGTTTGACGGCATTTCAATTTCGGAAGAAAAATGGGATGAATATCGAAGAAATAAAAATTCCCATCATCGGTGCCGAGATTTTACAATTGGAACGTCGGGGAAGAAGTTACTTTGTCGCAGTTGCCAAATCAGGCAATCCTTTCTGGTCGGTGGAAGTACCCGATTTTGATTTTCCAGAAGAATTATTCGTTGGACTCTTTATTTGTTCACACAATAAAAATGTGGTTGAACAAGCAACATTTACGAATACGAGAATTTTCATGGCCGTTAAATAAACAATCCTTAAATTTGATGTGTACAAACATTAATAATAATAATATCAATGACTTATTTAGCAAATCCTAATCGTTACGATTCTTCGGGCGATAATGCGATGGAATACCGCCGTTGTGGCAATAGTGGATTAAAATTACCCGCCATTTCTTTGGGATTATGGCACAATTTCGGGGGCATAGATATCTTTGAAAATTATCGAGACATCCTCAGAACAGCCTTTGACCGAGGAATTACCCATTTTGATTTAGCTAATAATTATGGTCCCCCTCCTGGTTCGGCAGAGGAAAATTTTGGGATGCTTTTCAAAAAAGATTTTCTACCCTATCGTGATGAACTCATTATTTCTTCAAAGGCGGGCTACTTAATGTGGGATGGGCCTTATGGCGAATGGGGTTCAAGAAAGTACTTGATTGCAAGTTGCGACCAGAGTTTAAAGAGAATGGGCTTGGATTACGTCGATATTTTTTACTCACATCGCCCCGACCCAAATACGCCACTGGAAGAAACAATGGGAGCCTTGGATAGTCTGGTTCGTCAAGGAAAAGCTTTATATGTTGGCATTTCCAACTACTCGGCTGAGGATACCAAAAAAGCGGTTGAAATTTTAAAAAGATTAGGTACGCCTTGCTTGATTCATCAACCCAAATATTCTATGTTAGAGCGTTGGGTTGAAGGCGGTTTGATGGATGTTTTGGGAGATGAAGGGGTAGGTTGCATACCATTTTCACCTTTGGCACAAGGACTTCTGACCGATAAATACCTAAAAGAAATTCCTTCGGGTTCGAGAGCAACATTTGCTCATGGAGCACTATTACATGAACAAATTACGCCAGCATTAATCCAGAAAATCAAAAAATTAAATGATATAGCCCAAGAACGTGGACAAACTTTAGCCCAAATGGCATTGGCTTGGCTCTTGAAAGATCAGCGAGTTACGTCCGTTTTGATTGGTGCCAGTAGAGTTTCGCAGTTATTGGATTCTTTGGAATGTTTGAAGAATAAGAAGTTTTCGGAGGAAGAATTAGGGAAAATTGAGGGGATTTTGGCATAATTGGATTAACTATTGAAGCATTACCTTCCTAAAAAAATACCTTTACGGTTAAATTTTTGGGAAGGTTTTTACTTTCAAAACACATTCCTCCTCCGACGAGAAACGGGTAAAATAGTATTATCTGACAGCATGACAAAATCTCGTCCAATTTCTACAATAAATTTTCGATTCACCAAGTGCTTACGACTTACCCGCACGAAGTTATCTGATTGAATTTTCCCTTCAATTTCCGACAATGTTTTGGCAAGTACTTTTTTACTTGAATTGATAGCATAATGAATCCAAGTGTAATTGATATCGCCCTCGAAGAAGAGAATTTCGTTAGAAAAAACCGTTGTATGTCGGCCCAAAATAATGGGATTTCCGAAGTAATTAGCAGTAATATTCATCGACTTATGGCTATTAATTTTGAGGTAAATAATTGTTATACAAATATTTACCATTTAATCACCAAAAGTCAAGGGTAAAAAGACGGTATCGCAAGGGGTATTTTTACGGTATTTATTCAAACGAAAAAGTTTGAGTATTAATTCTGAACTAAAACCCCATTATTTACAGAATAAAAATAAGAATTTCCTCCCGAAAATGTCCACGTTGACGCATTAAATGAACCGTTTCCAGTAGCACTACCCGTAATTTTATACGCTTTCACGGCTTGATTATTCCTTTGCCAGTTCAATGAAGTTCCACTCACACAGGTTTCTGCTCCCAAAGTATTATTTTGCAAAAAATACGCTTGATTCGTTCCGTAAACCTTTCCCATGCCGTTTTCATCAAGGCAAACAGCCGTTTTCTCATCCACTCCAATGCCTTTAACCGTAGAATTCCCAAAATCTTTCATCATTTTGGCTAAAAA
>NZ_CBABQS010000121.1:0-8253 GCF_964672035.1 Arcicella sp. | reverse complement strand
TCGCCCGCCTTTGATGCCTCTGGCTCGGGCAGCTTTTAAACCCGCATTAGTTCTTTCTACAATCAGATTTCTCTCAAATTCTGATAAGGCTCCGAAAATATGGAATATCAATTTTCCCGTAGGGTTTCCCGTATCAATGCTTTCTTGCAGAGATTTCAACATGACTTTCTGTTTTTCAAGATAATTCATCCAATCAATCAAATCTCTGAGGCTACGACCCAAGCGATCCAGTCGCCAGACCACTAGCGTGTCACCTGCTCGGAGTTGCTCTTTTAATTTATTGAGTTCGGGGCGGTCAGATTTTACGCCACTAATTTTATCAATAAATATTTTCTGACAGCCCGCTGTTTTCAGGGCATCGGTCTGAAGGTCGGTGTTTTGGTCAAGGGTTGAAACTCTGGCGTATCCGATTAACATAAAATTTGGGGTTGAATGATTTTTATGGCAAAAAGTGTAAAAATACTCATTTAAAGCTAAATTTATTTAACGTTGATTTATTAACGTAATTATTTTACCCTGAATACTCTGTTTTTGAATAAATTTGATGGTGTTTTCAAAAGTAAAGAAAATGACCGTTTGATTCACTTCCGGATTCAACGTTTGGTTCACTTCTGAATCTAATGATTCATTTCTGGACTCACCTATTGATTCACTTCTAAATCAGAAAATTAAAAAAATATGAATACTCTAAACTTTTTGATACACTCCTGAGACTTTCCACTTCAATTGAACCTGAGAGCCGTTACTGTGATAACAGTAACACCGCTTGCCTATACAAAAAATACGTACATTTTTTTACTTTATGGTGACTGAATACCTTGAAATCTGACCAAAATTACTCGCATAGTCTCACCTAATCATATCTTAGTAATAAGTTAATAACATCCTAATAATAAATTAATAACATCTTAGTAATAAGGGTAATAAGTTAATAACATCTCAGTAATAAGTTAATAACATCTTAGTAATAAGTTAATAATGACAACAGAATGGGATGGTACCCAAAATCGTGACACTTTTTTGCATAAAAAATCCAGAAAATGGGAAGCGTAAAAGAGTTAAAACTCGTCGAGGATTTGATGATGATTTCAAAGCAGAGATTGTCAAAATGCGAATTGCCCCCCAGCTTTATCCAGGAAAGATGTTCCAGAATTATCTAAGTCATTTGATATTGGAGAGCATCAAAAGTGTGGGGCAAATAATTTATGATGTACTTATTTTAAGAATATTGAATTTAGTTAGCTAACTCTAAGTGACTCATTTAAAAGAATAAATGATATTGTCCCACACTTTTAATGCCCTCCCAATAATTGTGAAAATATAGCATGTTGATTAATAGCTAATCTTATACTTTAATTATACAATTATTTATTAAGTGTAGGGGGATTTTTACACAGCTATTTTGGCTATACCTAAGGGATGTTTTTCGTGTAAACGTTCGTAAACTCCCATCTACACGCCCGTTTATAGCCCTGTTTACGTTTATTAGGTACTGTAAACTAATGACTTAACCCAATTTTCGCCGTTTTGAGAAATAGAAGTATACGTAAACAAGCATATACACCAAAATCAACGGAGACTGTCTACAAAGGAAAGGGTTAGAAAATAGCATTATCCCAAGAAATATGAGTTTACGAATATACTCCGCTCAAAGCGGACAGAGGGTTTTGCGAATATAAAAACGATAGTTTTTGTATTCGCAAAACATACCTCGCTATTTGAAAATTGCATTAAAATTCAGTAAAAAAATCATTAAAATAGACTCTTTTCTGAGAGAAAATGAGAACCTTTATGTCTGTCGTCGATACGTCGTCGATAAATCGCCAATAGGTAATATGTTACGTATTTTGTCGTTGATGCGTCTTCGATAAATAAAAAGATTGTTCATCATATTTTGTGGGGCTAAAACGTTCCATTTTTGCATTTTTCTTAGAAATGCTACGTTATCATGAAGCGTTACATAACGTTACAAGGGATCTTTTTGCATGATATGGATTTTATATTTTTATGAAAGAATAACAGAGATTTACCGATGTCATTTTCCGATAATGGTGATTACAATCCGACTTTTCGATATCTAAGAAACTTGTAAAGTGTCATTTTTGAAACTTTAATCTCTGAGGCGATTTTATTAACTGCCATACCTCCTTGCTCGCAATATTGTTCGCCTTCTATGGTTTTCGTCTATCATTTTTAGTCCTATGTTACCGTAAATTTTTAATATTATGTTGTCTATTAATTATCTTGCCTTTTCATACTAACCTTCCATTGGGGCAGAAAAGGTGGTCGAAGGCAAGGAATGACTAAAGAAGCCGAAAAAAAGCAATTTTGGCAGAATATTATTACAAACAAGGGGATATGGCAGTCAATAAAATCGCTTTGGAAATAGGTGTTTCAAAAATGACACTTTATAAGTATCTGAGGTACCTAAAAGTAGAAATTGGTGGCTATCTTTATCAAAATGACTCTAAAAGTCAAGTGATTGAAATTCAGTAAGTTATATTTTGTAAAATCTCAAAATATAAATCATAAGTAGTTTATTTTTAGAGAGTTAGGCTATGCTATGTAATTTTAGGCCCAATAAGGGAGTTGCGACCTATTACAGGAAGTTTCTTTTCCCTAATGCTACCTCTGGTTTTATCCAGCATAAATTGTTGCCAGCGCTCTTGTTCCACAAGAGCTTCTTCATAAAAAAAGGATCCTGTCCCCCATACTCTTCTGGTGGACTAGCCCTCATCCTTTCAATGCAAGTTGGAAATTTATATTTGGTATTTATTGACTCAATCTTTTTAATCCTAATTTCATGCAGATGGATTATCTAATTATGATGAAAATCTCATATGGCTTGCTTCATTTAAACACTAAAAAGCATAAGGTTCATTTTGAACCTTATGCTTTTTTATCAAAATACATGGCCATTTTTGATACAATGATTTGAAGTTCTGACAAATAAATTTCGTCTTTTGATTTATAGAATTTCTTGGCGGTTTGCAATAAAATGGTTGCATCCTTTTCAAAAGATTCTACTGGCTTTTTTACATATAGTTCAACTTTAATGGTAGAATTATCTAAAATAGAATTCAATTCTTCAAAATTTTCAATTGGCTTCGCAATCGTATCATTTTTTGAAATAGTCTGAATTAATGTCTTTGAAACTTTTTGCTTACCCGTTAAAATATCATCTCTAAAATTTTTGTCTAACTTAGAAATTCCTTTAGCATATTCAGCGTCACGTTTAATAGTCGAACGACCTACATTATACTCTTCTGCCAATTTTTCAGCAGTGTCAATTCCATCTTTTTGACCATAAGGTTCACTTTGAACCTTATGGTTTTCACGGTCATATTTTCCCCTTTCAGACTTTTCATTCAAGAACCGTAGGCCCCTAAAATAAGATACTTGCTCCGGTCTAAGGTTTCTTCTACCAAGCTGTAAATCAATCATATAATCTTTAACTTCCTGCAAATCTGTGAAAGTCAAAAGTTGTACGTTGAAAGAAATATTGTGTTTTTTACAGATGTCAAAACGGTTGTGACCATCAATTAAAACATAAATTGATTCATCTGAATTTTCGGTATTTTCAGTAACTTTTTTGTGTGTAGTTTCCCAAATAGATAGCGCATCACGACACCCATTTTTAAAAATATTTGCTTCCAATTGTGCGTATTCATCTACTCCCAAAGCGGGAATTAAATCTCGTAATTCGTCAATAATGACAATGTTGTTTTTAACATTTTCATTATTAATCAACAAATTATTTGCAAAGGTTTCTTTGGTTTTACTGGCAATCATAGCCCCAATATTCATTTTAGCCATTATTTTTTATTTTAAAAATTGGAGATAATCAATATATTCTGCACAAAAAGCACTGTATAAACTGGCAGCTTCGGAGGAATTAGAAAATTTTGAAATAGTATTTCCAGCTACCTGTGCTTTTTGAAAATCAACCAAGTGTTTTATTTCAGTATTGAAAATACGAAGTGGCAAATTTTGTCTAATCGCATCTTTAATTCCTTCGTGAACGCTATTCTTTTTTACCATCGTGAAAACCAATCCATCAATTGTGAGCATCGGATTTAAGTTCTTTTTAATGTCATGTATTTTTTCCAACAAAGAATTAACTCCCTTCATCGCTGCCATTTCTGGTTGCATCGTAATCAAACATGAATCCGATGCGTAAAGGGCGGAAACAGTCAATTTACCCAAAGAAGGTGGACAGTCAATCAACACATAATCATAGCGACTAAGCAAAGGAACAATTCTATTTTTAAGACGTAAATCGCCCCCAGGCATTAAAATTAATTGATATTCAGCATTCCCCAAATCAATATCACTGGGCGAAATATCCAAATTTGTGTCAAGTGAGATAACGGGAAATTCAATGTCACCAATCAAAGCATCAGCTACTTGAACCTCTGGCTGTTCAATTCCTAAAATTTGACTCAAATTGCCTTGAGGATCAAGGTCAATCATTAAAACTTTAAAACCTTTATTGGCAAGTGCTTCTCCCAAAGAACAAACAGTTGTCGTTTTTCCGACTCCTCCTTTGTGATTTATCACTGAAACAACTCTTGCTTTTTGATACAATTCATCAGAGTAGCCATAAACTCTCAATACTTTATCAAGTGCGACCAAATGTTTTTCCGCCAATTGTCGCCCCTGTGAAAGCGATTGTTGTAAGGTTCCCGCTGGAATAGTAGCCTGTTTTTCCACCGCTGATACCGAGATGGCTGGGCGATGTCTTAAAAACTTTAAAGCATTTTCTTGTGTAATCATAAGTTTTGTAATAATATTCATACAAATCTACTATATTTGTAATAACATTATTACAAATATAGTAGATTTTAATTACAAATTATTGAATAATAGCTTTAAGGGGAGTTTTTAGACGCTTTATAATATTAAAAATTTAGCCATTTTTAATTAAGATAAAACTTATATTTAATTGTATTAAACCGTTTAAATAACGTAAGTGACATGGTTTATATCCATATAAAATCACTAAAAATGTTCGTAAGGGGAGTTTTTAGACACTTCGCAATATGAAATTTTGAATTCAAAGGGAATATATTTTAGATTAAGGGAGTTTTTAGACACTTTTCTTAAAAGCAAATTAGAAGAACTTATTAATTAGGGCTATTTTTAGCAAAATATGACTTAAATACTTTTATCTTTAGTAATTTTTTCTTGATTTATATATTTCTCAATGTTATTTGATCGATTTAGGAGCTTATAATGCATTGTAAATCAAGTAGTTACAAGCAATAAGGGGAGTTTTTAGACACTCTAAGGGGAGTTTTTGGACACTTGAAAGTCTCGTAAGGGGAGTTTTTAGACACCGTAAGGGGAGTTTTTAGACACTTAAAACCTTGCTAATATCATCAGTTGTGGATAACTTTAAAACTAATTATCTCATACAATAAAATCCGTAGAAATCTAAGCTTGATTTATGGAAAATGAACAAGAATTATCTCAGATACAACAATATAATTTTGAAGAACAGACCTTCATTGAAAAAAGGGCGAATAATTATTTACCTAATAACTTAGTTGTCAGTCATGCGAAGTATGGGCGGATTGAACAAAAAATTTTTGAGTTTTTTATAAATCAAATAGATTTTGAGAAATCAAGAGATATTTCATCAACAACAGGCTTAATTATTAAGATTCCTTTAAAATATATCTCTAAACATATCAAGTATGCTGATTTAAAGACTCATTCAGCCACTCTGGGAGCAAAACCTATCACAATTGAGGAAATATCCATTGAAACAAAAAAAGAGAAGTTTACGCACCTTTTCCCATTTATTAAGATTGAGTATAATCCCGACCAAGGATTTTTAGAATTTTATACCAATCCACAGATTTCACCCTATTTATTTTTTCTTGAAAAACAGTATGCAAGGTATAAATTTGAGAACGTTCTTAGTTTCAAATCAATTTATACAACACCAATGTATAGGTTATTAAGAATGCATATCGGGCAAAATCGGAATATGTTTGTGTATAGCATTGAAGAGATTAGGAAAATTTTAGGCGTTGATGCAGATAAATATACCAACTTCAAGGATTTTAAAAAATATGTAATTGAACCAGCCAGAAGAGAAATGGCGGAAAGTTCTTTTGAAGCAATCAATTTTGAGTATGAAAGTACGGGCAAAAAACTGAGGAATGTTTCGCATTTGACATTTACTATTTTGGACGCTATCACGATTAGCCACCGAGAGAAAGAGGAATTATCTGACGCATTAAAAAAAATTGCTGATCCAGATTATTTATCGAAGGCGGCCTCTGTAATTTTGGCACGTGATTACAATATGTCTAACCATTTAATGAGTAAAATTTTAATGGATGGTCAACTTTTAACGAGATTTGTAACCTTGGATATTGAATTAAATAACGGAGTACACCCCAAAGTAAAAAATAGAACCGCTTGGATATTAGCGTGTTTAGATTTGGTAAAGAAAAAAATAAAATAAACAATCTCTAAACTTCTATTTTAGGAGAAATTTTCAAATAATTATGCAAAAATTACCCCTTGGAATACAGACATTTTCTGAAATTAGAAATCAAAATTATCTATATGTAGACAAAACAGAAGGTATTTTTAGAATGATAGATTCTGGAAAATACTTTTTCTTTTCACGACCCCGCAGATTTGGTAAGTCATTGTTATTGGATACATTACACGAAATTTTTGAGGGAAATAAAGCACTCTTTAAAGACCTCTGGATTGAAAATAAAATTGACTGGAAACGATACCCAGTTGTGAGAATTGATTTTGGTAGAATAGTTAGTAAGGATGGGGATTTAATTGAGGCACTTTTGAATGAAATTTTAAAAAATGCACAAAGATTAGAGGTAGCGGTCTCAAAAACATTATCACCATCAATAGCATTTGGTGATTTATTGAATAATATTTGTGAAAAGTATGGAAAAAATAGCATCGTTCTTTTAATTGATGAATACGATAAAGCGTTGGTTGATTTCATAGATGATGTAGAATCATTCGACTATAATCGTGATATTCTGAGAGGTTTTTATACGAATATAAAGTCGTACGATGCCTGTATAAAGTTTACTCTTTTAACAGGAGTTTCTAAGATTGGTAAAATGAGTTTATTCTCTGGACTTAATAATATCAATGACATTTCTTTAGATAATGAGTACGCCAATTTATGCGGAATTTCACAAGAAGAGCTTGAGTCAAATTTTAAAGAACACATTGATAATTTTGCCAAAATTGAAACGAAGGAGAGAATTGAATTATTGGAATTATTAAAAAAATGGTATAATGGTTACAGTTGGAATGGGCAAACAACGCTTTATAATCCGTATTCTTTATTAAATGTTTTTCAAAAAAATGTTTTTCAAAACTATTGGTTTGATACAGGAACACCTTCACTTTTAATTACCATGGTTAATCAAAACCAACGATTGTTTGATACTTTCAAGAACTATGTAATAGGCGATTCTTGGTCGATGTCGAGCTTCGACCCACAATCGAATGACGACATTGGATTGATGTTTCAAACTGGTTACTTGACAATTAAAGCGAGAGAAAAAAATATGGATGGTATTCCCTCATATAAATTGGGTTTCCCAAATCAAGAAGTTGAATACTCGTTTGCTAAATATCTTTTGGCTGAATATATAACTGTAGCACCTGAAAGATTAACAAACGATTTGTCTTACCCGATGCGAAATGCTTTGAATGAAAATGATTTAGAAACATTTACCAATTGTATAAAAGTTGCATTCTCAAAAATACCCCATCATTTATTTATCGAAAAAGAAGCATTTTATCATTCTATGTTGTTAATGTTAATGATGACATCGGGTATTATGATGCGAAGTGAAGAGGCAAGTTCAAAAGGCAGAAGTGATTTGGTTTTGGAAACAAATGACACTATTTACATATTCGAATTCAAATTAAATCAGAGTGCCCAGGTTGCCCTTAAACAAATAAAGGAAAAAGGCTATGCTACTCCTTACTTGACAAATGCTAAGAAAGTAGTTTTAGTCGGGATTAATTTTAAAAATAGAGAATTGGATGATTGGAAAGACGAGCGTATTGATTGAATATCAAATTAGGAAGTAAAATTTTTGGTAGTGTTACAGAATGTATGCTCTAATATGGGTTAAATCACAAGAGGACAATATCTTTGTAGAATGTCTTACGTTCTTGTCAAAGTTTATTGCCCTCATTGCGAAACACCAAATGTAAAGAAGAATGGTGTAAAGGGCAACGGTC
>NZ_CBABQS010000120.1:0-8341 GCF_964672035.1 Arcicella sp. | reverse complement strand
AACCTAATGAAATCAAGTTGGCAGCATGATTGCCCCACACTTTTTGATGCACTCTAAAACAATCCCATATCCTTAATACCCAATTGCTTGGCTTTTGACAAAAAGTTATTTTTCAATAATTGAAAATCATTAAACATGGGTGTCATTTTTCCAAGTACATAACTTTGAAAAGTGCCATCCACGCTGAAATTACCTACAAATTCTTCTAAACTATTGTGTTGAATCCCAAGAAATGGCTTATAATTATCAAGAGCAAGTTCAGCCAGTAGATTATTTTTATCTGCTTGTGATTCGTCTTTTAATTCGTCCAATATTTGAGTAAATAAATTTGGATTTGCTTCTAATAATTGTTTAGCCAACTCCTTTTTACCAATAAAATAATCGTTCTTTATTTGGTTTGCTTGATGCCCAAACAATGTTTGTTCTTCTTTAACCTGTTTTTGCTGTTCAAGTTTTACTTTTTTCTCAGTTTTAACTTTCTCTTGTTTATCCGTAATATCAATAGCTGAAACCATTTTTTGGAGATAGCTGGCAACATCATTTATTTTTCCTTTCTTGTGTTGAAGTAAAGTATAATCAACTCCTTGTTTTATTTGTAAATAAGGATATTTTTCAAACCAGTTCTTAACAGTTGATAGGCTTACATTAAAACTTTTTACAGTTTCGTAAACATCTTTTGTCAGTACCTCAGTGTGATTAGGCAACTCCTTGGTGAGTATGGATAACTCATCTTCATCTCTCTTTAAGTTCTTTTTATTCTTAATTACAGTAAAACGGATGGCAACAACTTTTTTCCCTTGTTTAATTTCCTCAAAATCAAAGTATAATTCTGAGTTTTCTTGCAACTCATTTCTTGCCTGAATGATTATTTTTACCTTAAAGTCGAAATAATTTTTATACTTATTTTCAATAGAAAACATTTCCTTTATCTCGGTGACCGTATATTGAAAAGTTTTGAATCGCTCTTTCTCTTTACAGATCTCATAAAACCGCATTGCATAAGAACTATCAAGCCCTAAAATGTTACGTATATCAATCACCGTAAAATTCTCCTTTAATTGCAACAGGAATGGCTTTAAAAGGCTTGGAAACTCCACTAAAAAGGCTCCTTCTTTTTCCAAATATAGATATCCACTTATTAAACTGGTATTGAGTTCCACATTATCGTCTTTGTAGTAAACACGTTTACCAATCATCTTCTCCACTTCCTTTTTTAAATGATTGTAAAGACTATCTCCTTTTGTGCCTATAAACTTCTGAAAATCTTTTACAACCACAATCATAGGCTCAAAATTGGTTTTTGAGGTGTCAAGTTTTGCCAAAAGAAACAAGAATAGCTTAGTTTGAATAGGAGTCAACTCAAACTTAGCCTCAATCAACGGATTGCCCTTAATAACCCTGAATGGGTCTTTTGATATAGCAATAAGAGCCTTTTCTCTCTTCGATATTTCTTGATTATCCATATTTTAAGACAAGAATTTGATTTTATGCGGTAGTTTTACAAAAATAATAAAAATTATACCCTGTGCAAAGTAAAAACTACTTTTAAATTACACAAGTAGTTTTTGGCACCATACAAGTAGTTTTAAGACACCATATAAGTAGTTTTTAACACCATATAAGTAGTTTTTGGCACCATACAAGTAGTTTTTAACACCATAAAGGTAGTTTTAAGGTTATTCAAGTGTTTGAAAATGAGGGACTTATGCAATCGGAAAGTTATAAAGTATTTGAAAGTTAAAAAAGAAAACAAAACAATAAATGGTTACTAAAAATAATAGGATTAATCTTGTTTTTTGCTAACACTACTTTCTCTCCATTTTTAGGGTTACACACCATAGAAGTAGTTTTTATAGACTTATTCAAATGTTTTGATAAAATACACGACACCATAAAAGTAGTTTTTGTATAAATTGTATATTTTTATAATTATATAAGAATATATGATGTAAAGCTCTGTTTTATTATATCTTCACACCATAAAAGTAGTTTTTACATTTCATTATTTCTTATTACGATTTGAGTTAAAAACTACTTTTATGGTGTGAGATATGTATGATTACAAGGCATCAATAAAGTCTTGAAAAGCAACCTTCAACGCTTCTAATTCAGCACTTTTTATCTTTTTAGCATTATAAACTTTTTGCAATTTGGCGTTTAATTGAAAATACCTTTTTTGTATCAAATTTTGCATTTTTGGTACAACTATTTGCGAATCTTCCGAAATGAGATTGTTATACACTAAATTCAATTCTTCTGGTGTTTTTAAAGGCTCGTTAATATCGTTAGCCTTGCTTAGCTTCTGTATTTTAGATTTTTCAACTTTGATTTTGCCATTTAAGATGTCTTTACGAAATGAAGGGTCTAATTTCTCTAAACCACGAGCAAATTCTGCATCTCTACGAATTGTTTTTTCATCTACACTAAAGTACGTTCCAAGCTCTTGTGCAGTCGTTTTATTTGATTTATACACCAGATGGACATTTTGCCCATTTGGCAAATTATCATCAGATTTAACTTCAAAATTTTCGGAATTTTCGTCAGATTTTGCCAGATGGACATTCTGCCCATTTGGCAAAATTGTTTCAATTTGTGAGGACTTTAAATTTTCAGAAACTTCTTTTTTTTCTGTATTATACCTTATCCCACGCAAATAAGAGGCTTGTTGTGGGGTTATATTTCGACGACTTAATTGAAAATCAATCATAAAATCTCGAACCTCTTTTAAAGATTCAAAATTGTCAATCTGAATATTGAAAGGTATTTGTAGTTCATTACAAAGCTGAAAGCGATTATGACCATCAATTAGTACATAAATCGCTTGGTCTGAATCTCCTTCTCGATTTATAACTGGATTGGTCGTTTGCCAAATCTTTAATGGATCCTTACACCCGTGCTTTTGAAGATTATCTTTTAGCGATAAAAATTCTGATTCTAATAAGGGAGAAATTAAATCTTTAAGTTCATCTAAAATGATAATATTTTTCTTGATATTTTCAGTAGAGCTAAAACTTCCAATTGTATTTGTTTTCATGCCTTCATAAACAGTTCTACTGTTTTCTGCCATTTTTTCGGCTAATGTCTTCTTTGCCATGATTTTAGATTAGTTTCGTTTGTCCAAAGATTGTAAATATTCTTCCCCTAAATTCTGATATGAAATTGCCGCCTCTGAGTTTTTACTAAAAACACTGATAGTTTGATGCTCAATCATTGCTTTTTGGAAATCAATCAAGTGTTTTATTTCCGAATCAAATACTTTAAGATTAGAGAATTGCAGGCGAATAAGCTCTTTGTATTCTCGGTGAATACTATTACTTTTTACCATTGTAAAAACAATACCATCTAATTCTAACGAAGGGTTGAGCAAGGCTCTTACTTCTGAAATTCTTTCTAATAAAACTACCAAACCTTTATACGCAAGTTGTTCTGGTAAGGTAGTTATTAAACAACTGTTAGACGCTTGCATGGCTGTTATAGTAAGAATATTGAGAGATGGGGGGCAGTCGATGAGAATAAAATCATAATTCTTTGAGACTTTACTGATGGCTACTTTTAAGCGTAATTCACCACCAATTTTGTTACTTAGTTCTTTTTCCGCAGAACTCAATTCAATATCACTTGGAGCAATATCTAAGTTTTTTTGAACATTTTGGATGGCTAATGGAACTTCTAAGTTAAGAAGTGAATGGAAAACCTGAGTTTCCCCGACTCTAATATTAAGGACTTCACTTAAACTTCCCTGTGGGTCTATGTCAATCAATAATACTTTGAAACCTTGATTTGCCAATGCTTCCCCCAGATAAGCAGTAGTTGTAGTTTTGCCAACACCTCCTTTGTGATTTATAATAGAAATAACACGTGCTTTTTCAAAAGCCTCTTGATTGAATCCGTATCGAGTGACAACAGGATACAAATCAATCAAATGTTTTTCATTTAGGTTTCTGGATCCACCCATTACCCCTGAAAGTGTATTTTTTGGTAATTGTGCTTCTCTTTCCAAAGTCGCTATCGAAATAGCCGAATGGCGTTTGAGAAATTTCAACAAAGTATCTTGTGTAAGCATATTTTTGTTTATTATTTTCAACAAATGTAGTATAAATGTTTAGAATAATAAACAATTTTAGTATTTTTATTAGATTTTTATTGAATATTATGGTCTTTGAAACCAAAGCGGGCCAAATCGGAATTACAAATTTGCAACTAATTGATCATCAATACTTTGAAAGTATTATTTTCGTACAAACATTTTTTAATCTACTATTTTCTAACCGTTAGTTTTTGGTAAGGTATTATCTCCGTAATTATTCAAGGATAGACAGCCACTGTATCTCAAAGGTAGGGTATTAATAGTTTAATGAATATAATCAGTCTATAAAGCTCGTTTATTTTACTTTGTCAAGGCAATATATATATATATCAATATTTGAATAGTTTTTGGGTTAAAATTAGGTAGAAGAAGGTTTAACTAATGAGGTCTATAGAATCAACGTATACCTCTATGAGCTACTAATTCCGATCTGGCCCACTTTGGCTCCAATGACCATCAATGATGAAAACGAAAATATCAAAGGATTTGCCAGAGGTATTCTAAGGGATTTTCAAGCTGTTTATCAGGGTTTTGTCTCAAATTGGAGCAACGGACCAGTCGAAGGCCAAGTCAACAGGCTCAAAAATATCAAACGACAAATGTATGGTCGTGCGGGTTTTGAACTTCTCCGAAAGAGAGTGGTAATTACAAGTCAAAGGTAGCTTTTCACCAAAATTGACGAAGAACATCATTCATCGGAATATACAATGAATGAAGATATTGAAATCCTAAAACATGATATTATGGTTACTCCTGAGTGGATTAGGGTAATTATGAGAGAAGCATTGATACGATGATTTATCTTTAGAGTTATACAAAAATGTCCAGTTTTTTAATTAAAAAACTGGACATTTTTGTATATTTGTGAAAATTATAGCATATGAAAACAAGTAATTTTATAAGTTCAGAAATAAGTAGGCTGCCACAAAGCACTATTTTTACTTACCAAGATTTCATCAAAGAGGGAAATTCACGAGAAGCTACAATTAAGGCTTTGAATAGGAAAGTAGCCTCTGGCGAAATTGCCAAGATTGCTAAGGGAAAATTTTATGTTCCACAACAATCAATATTTGGGGTTTTGAAACCCAACGAACAAGAAATGATTAAGGATTTATTGGAAGAAAATGGTGAAATTGTGGGCTATCTCACGGGATTGTCAATGTTTAACCGTTTGGGATTGACGACTCAGGTTAGTGCGGTTACAGTTATTGGTAAAAATGAAGTTAGACCTGCCTTTAAACGAGGTTATTTAAGAATCGATTTCATAAAACAGAAGAATAAAATCACGAAAGATAATGTTCAACTACTCCAAATCCTTGATGCAATTCGCTATGTAAAAGAGATTCCTGATGCAGATATTGATTTTTTATGTAATCGCTTTTTATCTATTTTGAAAAATATTCCCAGAGATTTTCAGAGTAAAATGGTTGAGTTAACGATATTGTATCCACCCGCAACCAGAGCCTTGTTGGGGGCATTATTAGATGAATTAGGTGCAATAGATTTGACAGAACCTTTATACAAATCTTTAAATCCTATTACTGTTTACAAATTACCAAGAGCTTCAAAAGTTTTGTCAAATACTCAAAAATGGAATATCAAATGACCTTACATCTTGACCAAGAAATTTTCAAATTAGCTATTGAACAAACAGCGAGAGAAATTGGAATACAAGAGATTTATGTCGAAAAAGACTATTGGGTAACGTATGCTCTTAGTGCAGTATTCCATGATGAAGTAGGCAAACATACCGTTTTCAAAGGTGGAACAGCTCTATTGAAATGTGATGCTATGATTCAACGATTTTCGGAAGACATTGATTTGGTAATACTTAGAGAAGGAAGCGAGTCGAGTACCCAATTAGGAAATAAGGTAAAGCGAATAAGCAAAGTTATCAAAGATATTTTGCCAGAAGTTACGATTGAAAATGTAACTCAAAAGATGGGTATGAATCGCAAAACAGCACATATTTATCCTAAAATATTTGGCGAAAATAATTTCGGACAAGTACGTGATGTAATCATAGCAGAAGCCACTTGGTTAGGTTATTTTGAGCCTTATGTTAGTAGAAAAGTAAGTACATTTATCTATCAAATGATGGAAGAAGCGGGTCAAGAGTCTGTTGCAGAACAATACGGATTAATGCCATTTGAAGTTTTAGTATTAGACCCCAGACGTACATTTTGTGAGAAAATAATGAGTTTGATTCGTTTTTCTTACACCAACGAACCAATGGTTGATTTAGGAAATAAAGTTCGCCATCCTTACGATTTGCATAAGTTGTTAGAAATTGAAGAAATCAAATCATTTTTTCATTCAAAGGACTTTGACACAATGCTTGTGAGAGTGGCAATTGATGATGTGAAGAGTTATAAAAATAATAATTCATGGCTTCAATTTCACCCAAGTAAGGCTCTAATTTTTGATGATACTGAAACCATCTGGAAGTCTCTAAAAGAATCTTACAATGGCACATTTAAAAACTTAGTTTTTGGTAATTTCCCAAAAGATAAAGAAATTTTGACAACGCTTTTAAAGATTAAGGATAGACTTTCAATGGTTGAGTGGGAGATTAGTATAAATTAATTGAAAATATCAAAAGTGCAACAAAATGCACTTTTAACCATTTTAATCATAATATTTCAACCAATTCAATTATTTTACGCAATATGGGTCTTTGAAACCAAATCGGGCCAAATCGGAATTACAAACTTGCAACTAATTGATTATCAATACTTTAAAATTATTGTATTCTTACAACAGCAATTTATTTTTTGGCAAAATGTAGCTCTTTATTTAGATTTGATCCATGAAATCGAGCTATAAAATTTTACAGGAATCGCTAAGCGTTGATTCCTTGATTGTAAATCTACGAAGTCGCTTTGATAGCTTTACAGACAAACGTACTAAAAATTCAAGTGTCTCTTTAACAGATATTTTGATGAGTGCTTATGCGATATTTTCGCTAAAATACTCCTCCCTTTTGCAATTTGAGATGCAGAATCCCATTGAAAAGGAAAACTTGAAGAATCTATTTTGCCTTGCAAAAACCTGCAATGATTCTCAAATGCGGGTGGTTCTTGATGAGGTCAATCCCGATGATATCCGTCAATTCTATCCCCAAAACTTCAAAACATTAGAAGATTTAGGCATCACTAAGGAGTATGAATTTTGGAAAAAATACCTCATTGTTGCCATTGATGGGGTTCATCACTTTGAATCTAAAAAAATACATTGTGAGGGCTGTTTGAAAAAGCAACAGGAAGATGGTAGTATTTCCTATAATCATTCAATGCTATGTGCTATGTTGGTACATCCCCAAGAAAAGGAAGTCTTTGTCATAGGGACAGAACCGATTATCTGTCAAGACGGCATAGAAAAGAATGACTGCGAACGCAATGCCTCCAAAAGACTATTGAATTGGATGTCAGGTCATTACAAAGATAAAAAGTTGCTAATTACCGAAGATGCTCTCTACTCAAATGCCCCCAATATTGAACAAGTCGTAAAAAATGGGTGGTCATATGTATTGGGAATAAAACCTGATGGTAATAAAAGCCTTTTTAAAGTTTTCAATAAAAAGATTGAATATTCCGATGAAATTGGTTCTTCGTCAATTTTGGTGAAAGATTATTTCTCCTATAAAATCGTAGATGCTTAAATTCTTGTATTTCCTTTTTATTTCTAAATTGGGAGGTTTTGGGTGAAAATTTATTTTCTAAAATTGCTTTTTCAAATACTTTTCACCAAAATTGACGAAGAACCAAATTGGTGCGCATTTCTCATTCTGATTTAGAATCCCAAGATTCAAGAATCAAGAATCAGCCGAATCAAGAATCTGATTCATAATCCCAAGAATCAAGAATCTGCCGAATCAAGAATCTTACTCAGAATCTCAAGAATCAAGAATCAGAATCCCAAGAATCAAGAATCAGCCGAATCAGGAATCTGATTCAGAATTCCAAGATTCAGGATTTAGCAGATTCAAGATTCTGATTCAGAATCCCAAGATTCAAGATTCAGGATTCAACAGATTCAAGATTCTGACTCAGAATCCTAAGATTCAAGATTCAGCATATTCAAGATTCTGACTCAGAATCCCAAGCAAGATTCAGGATTCAGCAGATTTAAGATTCTGACTCAGAATCCCAAGATTGGATTAAATTAAAAGTTAGAACCAAAAGTACCGCATTGAAAAATATGCTTGCCACATAGCTCTACCCACAGCTGGCAACATATCAATATGATCGGAGA